>NZ_JBTGGE020000027.1:0-25380 GCF_054331515.2 Streptococcus sp. 10F2
CTCCTGAACTAAATCCGATTGAAAAAGCATGGGCTAACCTTAAGAAGAAAGTCATAGAGTTACTACCCAAATATAACTCGGTGATAGAATGTCTAAACAATGTTTTTTAAAGTGAAACAACTATAAAACTAAAATCTGAACTAAAAAATGCACCCGCCATACTTATTCCACTTAAAACAGTTAGAAGCAAATGAGCTGTTTCAGCTCCAGCCTTATTGGTAAGCTGTTCTTCTCTCTCATCTAAAACGTTCTTGTTAAATAATTGTAGCTTCATAATACACTCCTTCTACTATGTAAAACCGATTCTATGAGGAGTGAGAAAGAACTCCTACCATCAAAAAAGTTCATTACAGGATTTAATTTCAAACTGCAAACTCCATTGACATGGTTCTTACTCACTCTATCCATAAACCTCAAGACATCTCTCAATTTTTTTGAGTAATCTCTAAACCATTTTACTCCCAAAAAAGCTGATCCAGTGTCTTATCAAGGGTCTTGCAAATAGCGATACATAGATTCAAACTTGGATTATACTTTCCTGCCTCGATTAGACCGATGGTCTGACGTGACACACCTATTTTTTCAGCTAAATCTCCCTGAGTCAGATCGTGCTCAACCCTTGCCATTTTCATGCGAATATTTTTCGTAACGCTCTCCCCCTTTCTTATCTTTATTATACAATAAAGTTTTCTATTTGTCATATATAACTAACATTTTGTTTGTGATATTATATCCTATAAGAATCTCATTTTTTATTTAAAAAATTAGTCTAACTTTCAAAATCAAACTAATCCATCACTTTTATAACATTGTTGCCTTACTGAGGGCTACAATTATTCCAACCAAAACCATCAAAGATAATTTGATCTATGCTTGGTGCAGCCTCATTATCTTATTTAAATTGAACAATCTTTTTTCGATGAACAAAGAGAGTCATCGCAATACAAAGTAAAACCACCAGAAAATATTCGTAAGTACCTAGTACAAGTCTATTTCCCTATATGAGACCTTTGAGGAGTTGGTAGCTGATATAGATGCTTATATTCATTTCTACAATCATGAACGCAATAACGGCCTTCCCCCTCTTGAAATGAGGAACAAGGCCGTCGCATAATCTTTTATTTTTTCACTGTCCACTATAAAGGGAGCATATCAAATTTTAGGGGCTTTTAATAATCTACACTAAGAGAAACTGATACAAATCTCAACCAGTCAGCATCCAGCTCTATATTTCAATAGCTAATCAGTTCGATTCATCTTAAAACAAAGCGAGACAGTTGTCCATCCGTCAGGAGGTGATTGAATTTCCATATGATAGTCATCTCCAAACTGAAGTTTCAAACGCTGGTCGACATTTGTCAAACCAACACCACCTAGTTTCAAACGGATCTCCTCCTCCTTTACTTCTGCAAAACCAGGACCGTTATCACTAACGGAGATAACCAGATTGCCAGCTAGTGATCGGACATTTATCTTAATAATTCCTGTCCCTTGAATTTGTTTGATTCCATGATAAATTGCATTTTCCACGAGAGGCTGTAACACTAATTTCGGAAGTAAAAAATCTGCGAAATCGGGATTCTCCCTTATCTCATACGTTAATTTCTTTCCATATCTTTCCTGCTGAATAAATAGGTATTGGCGGACATGGTCTATTTCATCTTGGAGACGAATCTGTTCATGGCCTCGATTGAGAGCTAAGCGAAAATAATGGGCTAAAGATTTTGTCAATTCTACCACTTTTGGGCCCTTTTGTAATTCAGCCATCCAGACAATCGTGTCTAAAGTATTATACAAGAAGTGAGGATTAATCTGACTAGCAAGTGCTCGTAATTCATAACGTCGAACTTCTTGCTCTTCTTCTTTTATAGTCAGCATCAATTGTTCCATCTGATTCAACATTTGGTTAAAATTTGAAGCTAACTGGACTAATTCTGGCGCCCCTTCTTCCTTGGCGCGAAGGTGAACTTGACCTGTACCTACTTTTAAAATAGTCTGTTGGAAGTCTTTGAGTGGGCGTGCCCACTGTCTCAATATAATCCATAAACCACTAGCAGTTAATAACAGGGCCAAGAAACTAAGTCCCAAAAAGGTCTTCATGAGTTTGGTCTGTAGCTGACCCAAAGCCTCCAGGGAGGCAACCCCGATGAGGCGCCAAGTGGTACCAGGGATATCATTTTGATAAACATAGGTATTCCCTGCAACGTAGCCATTTTCTTCTTGGATAAAAGGTTCTTGCTCCTTCATCTCTTGACTGGAAAGATAGACTGTATGTTGGGGATGGTAAACGAACTCCTTCTGTTCATTCAAAATAAAAGCAAAGCCGTCCTCTCCCAGTTTCAGATGATCCAAATAATTTGCCAAGGTATCATAAGAAAGATCCAGACGGAGCACCCCTAGATTCTTGCCAGACTTATCCCGAACTTCTTGGGTCACTGAGATCAGCCATTGGTTTTCTTGACTTCTTCCTCCTTGCTGAGCTGGTATTAAAACTGGACTTCCGTTGGTATCAATGGCTTCTTGATACCAAGATTCTGCCATCATGTCACTGGAAGTTTTCATGCTAATGCTAGAATCTGTTGCAATGACTTGTCCAGATTTGGTAACCAGAACAGCAGATACCAAATCTTTATCAGCATCAATCATGGTCGCAAAAAGTTCCCGAAGGCTGGCTTCTTTTTCCAAAGTAGGAGCTTGGGAGTAGTCCTTAACCTGACTATGCCCAACCAGGCTAGTACTGGTTTCCTTGACTTTTTTTAAATAAAACTCCAAAAAATAACTACTTTGTTTCACAATTTCTTGGGTCTCAGCCTCTGTTTGATGCCGTATTTCTTGAGCACTGATATGATAAAATCCGACTCCCAATAAAGCTAGTATCAAAAAAAGCATTACCATCAAGGGAAGAACTAACTTTTGGAAAAGAGACAAGTTTTTCATTTCCCATCTCCCTTCTTAAATTGACGAGGAGTCAGTCCTACAATCTGCTTAAATCGATGGGAAAAATAGTTCATATCCTCAAAACCAACTTGTTCCGCAATCTCGTAGATTCGCAAATCCGTCGTCCATAACAATAGCTTAGCCCGCTGAATTCGCTCTTGAACCACATAATCCTGAAACGGTTGTCCAAATTCTTGCTTCAACAGTAAACTCAAATGCGAAACACTATAACCAAATGCCTGAGCCATGCTCTTGAGTGACAATTCAGAATCCGCTAAATGCTCTTTGATATACAAAGCGAATTCCGATTCCTCCTGATTATTTATGAAGGCTTGCAACCGTTGATACTGATTTTCCTGATCCAATTTTTGTTTGACTTCCTGCAACATTTGCTCTATATCCGATTTAGAAAAAGGTTTTAACAAATAATCATCTACCCCTAACTTAACAGCAGAAAGAGCGTAATCAAAGTCATCATAACCAGTTAAAAACACAATATGCGTCTTAGGGTACTGTTTTTTTACCAACCGGGCTAAACGTAAGCCATCCATTCGGGGCATGTTAATGTCTGTTACTAAAATATCGACTGGTTCTTCAGATAAAAACTCCCAGGCCTCAAGCCCATCTTCCGCCTCTGCGACAATCGTCATTCCTAAAGCATCATAATCTACTAGCGAGCTAATCCCCTGACGAACCAAGTATTCATCTTCAACAATCATAATCTTATACATAGAGTGGCTCTCCTAGTTCTGTATTCCTGTATATTGCTTCTAAATCTAGTGTAACAGAATCATCTTGAAAATACTTACAAAAAAGAGTTGTAACAAAAGTAAGTATCAACTTTGTCGCAACTCTTAGCTATGATCATCAAATCGAAGAAATCTTCTATTTTCAAATTTCCCCAAGTAGGTAAGCATACCCTTCTTTCTCCATATCCGCTTTAGGGATAAAACGGATGGAAAGGGAATTAATACAATAACGGAGCCCTCCTTTATCCTTGGGACCATCTGTAAAAACATGTCCTAAATGGGAATCACCCGAACGACTGCGTACCTCTGTTCTCACCATATTAAAACTTTTATCATCCTTATAGGTGACTACATCGGGACTAATAGCTTGGGTAAAACTAGGCCAGCCACAACCCGAATCGTATTTATCCCGGGAGGAAAAAAGAGGCTCTCCTGTCACAACATCGACATACAATCCCTCTTTGTCATTATTCCAATAACGATTTGAGAAAGCTCGTTCTGTCTCATTTTTTTGTGTTACTGCGTACTCCTCTTTACTCAAGCGCTCACGAAGTTCTGCATCAGATGGTTTGGGGTATAAAGACTCATCGATGAGAGGATAAGCTGCTCCTTTCAGATTGATATGACAATAACCATCGGGGTGTTTCTGAAGATAATCCTGATGATAGGCTTCTGCTTCCGCAAAATGCTTTAGAGGGAGCTTTTCAACAGCCAATTCTTTCCCAAATTTTTGAGACTGTTCTTCAAAAACTTGATCAATGATGGCTAAATCCATTGAATCTTCGTAATAAACACCAGTCCGATACTGCACACCTCTATCATTCCCTTGTTGGTTTACTGCTGTCGGATCAATAATTCGGAAATAATGAAGTAACAATTCTCTCAAACTAATTTGACTCGAATCATAGGTCACGCGCACTGTTTCCGCATGTCCTGTTTTTCCAATTAATTCATAACTTGCTGATTCTGTCTGACCATTGGCATAACCAGATACAGCATCCACCACTCCATCTATCCTAGAAAAGTATTCTTCAACGCCCCAAAAACAACCACCTGCAAGAAAAATCTCCCGTAAATCTTCTGGATTTTTAACTTCTGTCTGCTGACGCTTGCTCACCACTTGACTAGCTGCTGCTTCTCGAATGGCCGCCTGAGAAAGATTTCCCTGTCCCCGCCACCAGACTAGACCAAGCCACAGGAAACAGAAACCTAAAATGATTGCTATTCCTACCAATAATTTCGTTTTTTCTGGCATGCAAACCTCCTAGTCTAACGCTTCTAGCGTTTTCTCAATCTCCTCCTTAGCCATATAACCTGTGTGGAATTGGACTAAATGACCTTTGCTATCAATAAAAGCTGCACTCGGATAAGCTCGCACGTGGTAATCCTGTAAGGCTTTTCCTGAGGGATCTAAGAGTACAGGAAGAGTTTTTGTCTCCAATCCCTGATACCATTCTTTAAAATCTATCTCTGACTTCTCTCTATTGTGACCAGGAGATACTAGGCTCAGAACAACATAATCCTTATCTTTGGCAGCTACTGCTAACTGCTCAGTATCTTCCAGACTAGACAAACAAATAGAACACCAGGAGGCCCAGAATTTAAGATAGACTTTTTTCCCCTTCAAATCGGATAAGTGATAGGTCTTTCCATCCACACCAGTTAATTCGAAATCAGACGCCTTTTGTAATTGCTCCTTGCTCATCACTGTTTGCGACGAATCCTCCTCTTTAGACATCGGATTTTCAGCTTGACTACTGCAACCACCTAGCCCCAATAAACAAGCCAGACCTATGATCATAAAATTCTTCCTACTCATCTTTCCCTCCTTGGGATTACTGATCTTTCATCTCCTCTTCTTCCATCATTTTCTCATCCATATCCTCAGACATTTCCGATTCCTTCATATCAGAAGATTCCATTTTGTCCTCAGACATAGACGAGGACATCTCTGTCTTCTCTTCACTTTTCATCATAGAGGAAGACATATCGGAGGAATCCTTCATCTCCTCTTGCTTGGTGTTACTGCAAGCAGCTAAACTGAGCAACGATACAAGACTTAAGGCTAACATAATTTTTGATTTCATAATCCTTCTCCTTAAAAAATGTGAGGGGGCCAGCCTCTTAAAAAGATAGACTGGACCAAGCGTTGAGAATCATCAAGACTCCCATCAGAACAAGTAAGGAACCACCAACTTTTTTGAGCAAAAGTGATTTAGATTGAAGCTTTCTAAAATAACTCAAAAGAAAACTGGATGCCAAGGCCACAGCCAGAAAAGGAAGAGCCAAGCCCATCGTATAAACCAGCATATAAAATGCTCCCTGCCAAGAACTCGAACCACCCGATGCAGCCAAAGCCAAAACCGAACTTAACACCGGTCCAACACAAGGTGTCCAACTAAAACTAAAGGTCAATCCCAGTACAAAGGCATTCCCGTAACCCGAACGGCCTGTCTTTCTCCGCCACTGAAAACCTTTCTGCCGCTCCAGTATCCCCAGCTGAAAAATCTCCATCTGGTGCAACCCCAAAAGCACCACAAGCAAACCTAGCAATAAGGGAAACCAAGCTTGGTAAAGCAACTGACCCAAAGCCCCTGCACCAAAACCAAGAACTACAAAAACGAGGGACAAACCTGCAATAAAGCAAAGCGTTCGAACCAAACCGGCCCCATTAACAGCTCTCCCCAAGAACTTCCAGGACCAACTCTCCCCCTCATCTAAAAGTACCCCCGTATAGACAGGTAAAAGTGGTAAAATACAGGGCGAGAAAAAAGACAAAATCCCTGCCAAAAATACAGATAGAACAAAGATCTCAGATGCCATACTCGCCACCTTCCTTTCATATCTCCAGTATAGACCCTAATCTAAACAGAAACTAGAGAATATCATTAGGTAAAACTTGAATTTCATCTGCTCACAAAAAAGAGACCAAGACAAAAAGTCTTAATCTCTTCCTTTCGGGGTTATAAGCAACAAAAATTAAAAAATAACAGCCAACCGCTAGAAACTTGACTGAGCCATTTAGCGCTTAGCCACAAACAATTATTCGTCCCAATCGTAGTCATAAGATAAAACGATCTCTTTTATCTTGTGACAAGTGAACAGCTTAGTCAAATTCCAGACAGAATTTGACGTTTGTAGATAAGTTACTTCACCAACCATCAGGCGTAAAACGCTCTATAGGGAGGGAGTTATCCCTCAGCCTCTTTAGTAGATAGCCTTGTGAAAAGCAAAATTTTGTCAACTCTATTGTGTACTTGCAAATTTTGACTACCAATACCTAAAATAGTTTCGTTAAGAGACTGTTTGTTTTAATTGAGACTAAAACATTTCATAAGTACGTGAGATTGAGACTTGAACAATATAAATATATGATAATCTTAAAAAATAATTCAGTTCTCATTTTAAGTACAGCCTTTATACTCAAATTTTCAAAATACCATACACATTCAACTATTTTTAAAGGATTAGACTGTAATTAGTAATTCATTTCCAATATTTCCTTCACTAAATCTGGTGAATCTAGCCTTAAAACAGAAAAATCTTCTACCTTCGTAAATAATGGTAATGCTCCATACCAAATTAAATAATCATCAATAATGAGCATCGGTGTTAAAGACTTTGATGAATCAAACAACACAGTAAGATTATTCTCAGTAGTTTTTTCAAACCAAGATGTATTTTTAAATTTTTCTGGCAACAATAAAATCTTTTGAATACTATTATACCTCTCAACAAACTGAATTAGTTTTCTTTTCTGAATAAAAGGCAAAATCAGATGTATTTTCTTAGCATTCAATAGATCTTTATCTAAGTCTACTTCATAGTCAGCTGTTCTGTAATAGTTCTTTTGATTTTTCTCCTTCTCGATTATTTCATACCCCATCTGTTTATAGGCCACCTGTCTTCTCTGAAACATTCGTTCTAGATACGGAACATGAATATCCAAATAGTCGAAAATCCGAACTTCTCGTTTTTCTTCATGAGAACGATGCAAACGACCAGCATATTGAATTAGATTATTTTTCCACGACAGAGGACCGACTAAAAACAATGTATCCAACTGCGGTAAGTCAAATCCTTCTCCAATGAATTTCCCTGTAGAAATAAGAATAAAGCCGCGCTTCTCTTTATCAATCTCCTCTAATACTCGTTTTCTAATTGAAGTTTTCGTATTCCCACTTAAGGTAAAAATACAATCAAATCCTTTTGATAACAATAATTCACTCAAAATTTCGATGTGTTCTATTCTATTCACGATAACAAGACAATTACGTTGTTGCCTAATTTGGTCTAGCACATCTCCCACAATAAGTTGATTTCTGGATTCATCTCTTGCAAGCCAATCATTTAACGAATCAAATCTCCTGCTCGAAGCCTTCTCGGAATCAAATCTTCCAAAAGAAGTTAAACATATGAAAAACTTCTTATAAAACTGATGTTTTGGAGCATCAGTTTTATGCAATATATCTCCAATTCGTTGAAAGATAATAGGATGATGACCATTTTTTCTCTCAGGTGTAGCAGTCAGACCATACATATACTTACCTTTAAATTCTTTAACAACTTTTTCAAACATCAAAGCTGTCACATGATGACATTCATCAATTATCATCATTGTGTATTCATTCAATAAATCAGAAAGAGAATCTAAATTAAACATAGATTGAATCATCACAACATCAACTAACTTACTTCTCCACTTTTTTGATCCAGTATACTGACCAATGTACCCTATTTCTTTTTCTCTACCCTTTGGAGTGTATCTTACGGGCATTTCTTCCTCGAATTCAAGAAAATGACTAAGTTTTTGAATCCATTGCTCTAACAATTGTCTGTTGTGAACAAGAATAATCGTCCGAGCTTGATGTTTAGCAATTAATGCCGCTCCTAAAACAGTCTTTCCAAATCCTGTCTCAGCTTGTAATATACCATTGTCTCTAGATGTAACATCCGCCAAGGCAACTTCCTGTTCAAACCTAAGTTCTCCTACAAATTTTACCGAAACAGGTGAATGTACAATTCGATTATCTTCAATGGAAATTTGATTGAAAAGATTTGTTAATTTTTGCAACAACCCCCTCGGTAAGATAAGATATCTATCCGTTTCTTCAAATAAACAGATCCGCTCTGGTATTTGATATGTGGGTTGACGCATGATTTGCTTTAAATAAAATTCTGGGTTTGAAAAAGAAGCCATTTTTTTCAAATAAAACATAGTTTGACTTGAAAGTACATGCTTTTCAAGCATCAACACATTACTAAATTTAAGTGAAGTACTTTGTTCTAAATTCGGACTTTCCGAATCTATGCCCACTATAAAATCAACCGTTTTAGTTTCTATTCTTTCAATACTTTGAAGGAATCTCCATTGATTAGCATAAGGTTTAAATTCCTCATCTACAAACAAGGTATTCCCATTTTCATAGGCCTTTCCTTGCAATGGTAAGGCTATTAAGTTTCCAATTCCTCCTTTTGGAAGGATATCCTGATTTGGAAACATCCTGTCGTAAGCTTCAAACGAAATTGATTCTGATTCTAACATCGAAAGTTCAAGAAGTTTTCTACCAAAATTTCTAGCATCACGCGCTAGAATAGCATTTTCAAAAAAATACCAAACGTGTGCGCCATTACCAGATCTTGAAATCTCGACAGCAGGTATTACCCCTCTTTCACAGCTTACGTTCCTCAAAACTTCAACGGATAACTTCCAATCTTTTTTATCGAAATCCAACACCAAAAACCAACAAGTTTCATCCTTCAACATTGGAAATATCCCAATTGCTGTTTCTCCCTTCAAATGTGACTTCAAAACATCAACTGTTAGCGGATGAAATTCTCTCTTCTCTGGCGCCAAATCTTTCCATCCATATTTATAGGACGGTGAATACTGAAGTTTTCCCTCCCCGTTTAAATAACTTCTAGCATAAACATCGAATCTCCCCTTAAAGACCGAAAAAAATAATTCCAACTTTTCCTGTGTAGTTAGAGGTGACTCATAAATCGCAAAACTCTTTTCGAAATCCTCTTTCTGAATCACAAAAATCTCTTGGTTTCTTTTTTTACAGATGTAATACTCATTCTTTCCTTGATATGAGGGATAAGAAGCCAACAACTCAACAAATACACCCGACTCATCGACAAACCATCGCATAACCCACCTCATCACTTCTTGCCAAGATTGTATCAAGAAGTTCTATGTTTGTACACAGCATACCAAAGATTTCTTTAACAGCCCATTACTCTCACCAGATTTTTAGCCCCGTTCCTTTAAAGTTGCCGCGCATATTTGCTTCTCAATTTCTTGATACAAGACATCCAACTCCGATCCCTTGTGATTTTTTATTTCCAATTTGTCAAAAAAGATAGGAACCGACGCCCTTTCAACCTGAAAAAGATTGCCTTGAAAAAAGGTTCGTCCCGTTTTCCGATCCACAGCAACCAAGGATGACCGCCAACGAGCCCCCTTCCTATCTGGCCTCCAAGATACCTTCAATTGGGGACCATGATAGTACCAGCCCATTAACAACAAGTCTGCACCAGCATCAGAAAATCTACAAACTAAAGGCTGAGCTTCCCCTTGCGGCCAAAAAGGGCGAAAATCCTGAATCCCTTCATAATCTCGATATTCGAAATCCGCTTGACCAAACTCCCCACCATCCCAAGTTCTAGCATCTCGGAAAGGATTGTAAACATCTTCAGAAATTTCCTGCCCCCCTGCTAAAAACATTAGCTCTTGAGGCTGGTAGTAGCGTATCCAATCACGATATCCCTTTCCCTTACCAGGAACCTGTAGAACCTGAGCAGATTCTCGAGCCACATTCGGAATCCGATTTAAGCCCGCCTGTAAAGATTTTTCATCAAAAAAACGAACCCTCTCCAAACGCGAAGAATAACCTTTCTCAGAGCGATTTAAAATCTGAACCGAATCTGCAAGCTGAAACACAATCACAAACATCAGCCCCTTGCGTTTCTTATCATAGCGCAAAATCGGCACCTGATTCAGAGGATCATTTTTGAAAAAAGACAAATACCGTCCCGCCTTAACAAGGCGATTATGGGGAAATGCGATCATACGAACACCTTTCATACTATGTTGTTACTATTTCGACAAAAAATGTCCGCCCTATTACTTCGAAGAGTAGTGGGCGGTACAATTACTATTATGCTACTAGACTTGAAAAAAGAAAGCCATCAAGTGACTCCCAATACTATCGCTTCATCTCTTAAAAGTTCAATATCCTCAACAGTTGGCTGCCAGCCTTCAATCATATTTGTACTTAGAGCATACCAAAGTATATGTCATACAAATCCCCTCCTAAAAAAGAAAAGGAAGCAGGAGCTTCCTTTTCTTCCACGTATTGAGTTTCACCTCACGCTAGATATGCCCTATCTATTCCTCAAGGGTAGGCAGTCCGACTATTCTTTTTCTCAACAAACAGTTCGTACTGAGCATGAGCCCACAGGCGGGTGCAGACCATATCCACTAGCCCACAAGTAATGTATAATCATTCTATACATTTATTCTACTTTTAAACCTTCTAATTGTCAAATGTTAACTACAATATACACAACATTCTTATGATCTATTCTTACCTAACTCTTCCGCACTAATCGACGAAAATCGCGGGCACTTCTCTTGACCAAACTTGCCAAAGATTGACCAGATTGAGCATAGGGGCCATTGGAAGACCAAAATGATCTATCATCAGAATTCCATCTTGACTTCGTAGGCGAGCGGAACCCTCGTAATCTTTTTCGTCGAAAGCGAGGATCATGCCGCCCAATCGGAGCAATATCCAGATCTTTATGACGACAAAATCCACCGTAATTAAAGCTAGCTCCGTTAATAATTCCCGCCTCTGATACTCCTTCCGGATCCAAGATATTCAGAAAACGTCCTTGGCTGTCTAAAATAAACTCAACCCGTTGATGATAAAGGACTTTTAAATTCACACTCGCCTGATTATCTGGATAGGCCCTTGTTCCTTCAACCAAGGAAAGCTTCTGATGCAAACGACCGCGATCCCACAAGGTATAGTATCGCCCCTTGAGGTAACGGGCCAAAGCCTCTCGGTCTGTCATCCCTGACTCACGAAAATGCTTCCGAACATACTGAGCTTGCTGAATCGAAATTAGATACCGGAGCTGGTGAACCTGACGATTAAGAAGCCCAGACTGATCCAACGTGTTTTTAGGAAATGCTTGCTGCACCAGCTTGACCACCTGCTTCCAAAATCGATCATGCGGTGCCAAGTCTGGATCAAAACTAGCCAGCAAACGCTGCAATTCTAGCGGATCTTCCGTCAAATCTTCTGGCATTTGAATGACGTCCATAAACCAAGCTAGTACTTCCTTAGAAGATAGGAGTTTTCTTTTTTGAGTCCATTCGGCATGGAAATGAGGGCTACCGATTGTTAAAGCGGATGATGAATGCATAGATTTTATCCTTAAAAGTTTTATTTATCCGATAGTATAACAAAGATTCATTTATTTAGGAAAAGCATAAAAGTGTTGAAACACCATCAATTAAAAACTCCAACTTTGAAACTGCTATTTCAGCAAACAAATATTGGAGTTTTTAATTTTTATTGATAATTTATGACCTCAAATATTCTATTGCCATCTAAATCAGGACCATAGAATTGTTTGAATCTATCATACCCAAATAATTCCGATAAATCTCGATTACTTATGATATATTTGACGTTTAGTTTCTCTAAATCGTTAACCGACAAGCTAATATTTAGAACATCAGGTGAGCTATTTTCCATTGTTGTCTCACTACCAACTAGTAGATAACGCATATGAGAATAGCGGTTCCACTGTTTCTCCATTTTTGAATCCGGATCCAAGATACTCATCAGTTCAATATCCGGATAAAAACGGACTCCATCAATCGATTTTGCACCAAGCATTTGAGGTAATTGATAATAGTATCCATTTTCAGTCATCCAAATGGCATTACTATCCTTATTTTTAATTTTACTAATTTCTAATGAAATTGCTTTATCCTCAATGACATCCAATCCGCTTACTACAGGATTTACTGTCATACCAGACAGTAAAATCAGTACAAATAACGGAAGTACAAAAAATTTTTTTCTAAAAACAAACAGAATATAAGAGAGACTAAATACAATAAAGATAATCAGGGATGTTGTTCTACTAATGTAGTGAATATCCAAATACTCATTGATAATTAGATATGAATAAAGCAGAAATGCAGGTAACATTCCTACAATCAAGTAAAGAACCCTATTGCTCGTTTCTCTCCATACAAGACCGATAAACCAGAGACTTGCGAATACTCCCATCACAGAAGCTGCCTGCCATGCACGACTTGATGTAACAAAACTAAACAATGTTATCTTTGAAATAACTTCCGGGATTTCTACAAAAGTGTAAAGTACTAATAAACTAGTAAAGCACACAAGAAATAACCCAAAACTATTCTCCACTATCTTATATTTTTTAACTATAAATGGAATTGTCAAAATGAAGAACGGGACAAATTGAAAACTAGTAGATAGTTCCACTTGATTATCGTGTTTCGGAATTCTAAAAGGTAAGAGAACATTTTGAAGAAACTCAACTAATTGTGCTATCTCTCCCTCTCCACCAACACTTATCCGACTTCCTGGATAGACTGTATTTAATGTCAGACTTAATGCCTCTTTACTATCCCAAAGACTCACTCCAATGATTGAAAGAGATACAATCAAAGTAATAACCATCAAAATAGAATCAAAAATCTGTATTTTTTTTGCTTTAATTACTCCTATGAACTCAATCAAAAAGAATGCTCCAACCAGATAGGCAAAAGGAATTTGGAAAGCTGGATAAGTAACTAATACAAACCCAATCATGGCACTAGATAGAAAAACTGCCATTAATATTTTCACCCACTTTTTATCCTGGTTGAAATAATGATAAATACTCACCATCATCAGCAATGAATAGAATACCACATCTCCAAGATGTTGCATAAACCACCATTGAATGGCTGGAGTAAAAGTAATCCATAAAGCTCCGATACTAGAAAGCAATTTATTTTTTCTAGTCAAAATCATGGAAAATTCATAAGCTAGCAAAAGCATCGCAAGTAGTTTGAAACACCAGTACCATGACAATCCCTTAGAAGCACCCAAAAATAGAAAGCCCCAATTGAAGGGTTTACCCAAAACCGAGATATGCCAAACTGGTGAGTTATAAGCAACAATCATATTTTGCCCAGAGACAGCATAGTTTGGATTTATTAACTGATTTCCACTGTTAGCTTGAGCTAAATATAAAGGAGTTTGTACTAGCCATTCATCTGAACGAATCATTCTCGGAACACCGGCAATAGTACCATCTGAACGTGATGGAAATGAAAACCAATCCGTTAGATTTTTCTGAACATCAATTTCTTCTGCATCACCATCTAGATCATTTATTGTTACTCCTCTAGAATGATTCCTTGCTTCACTAATCCCATAATTATTCCAATTACTTATTGAACTACCGTGAAGATTGAAGGAAACACCTAATATAAAGAACAATACTGCGATTACATAACGGTATTTTAAAATACCATTTCCAAACTGCCTCAGATTGTAAAAAAATCCAGATTCTCTATTCCTTTGCATTCCTTGCATAATAATCATAAACTTTCAATTCATATTGCATACGATTTTGCCTTACAAACGTATCTAAGATAAATCCAGCCACAAACGATAGCGCAGCAAGTATCATCAAACCTGTTGCTAAAACTGCAGAAGGAAGTTTAGAAATAAACCCTGTGTTTGTAAATTCCTTAATGACAGGTAAACCGACAAATAAACCTAGTACAAAAAACAAAACTGTCAAAATACTGAAAAAAATTAACGGTTTATAGTCTTTAAAAAGATTAAAAATCATTTTCAAAACTTTAAATCCATCTGAAAAAGTACTCAATTTAGATTCACTTCCCTCAGGACGATCCTTATAGGTTATTGGCACCTCCACTAGCTTAAAACGCTTATCCAAAGCATGAATAGATAACTCAGTTTCTATTTCAAATCCAGGTGATAAGACTGGGAAGGTTTTAACGAACAATTTATTAAAACCTCTATAACCCGTCATAATATCATTGTACTGACCTTGATAAAGTCTATTGATTAGCCATCTCACCAAATTGTTACCAAATCCATGAAAACCACGTTTGTTTTCTTTCTCATAAGTCCCATTAGATAAACGATCTCCAATAGTCATGTCAGCTTGGCCTTGTCGTAAAGGAGCTAGAATTTTTTCAACTTCATCAGCAGGATATGTATCATCTGCATCGGCCATAATATAGTAATCCGCTTCAATCTCGCGAAACATCGAGCGTACCACATTTCCTTTTCCTTGCCTCGGCTCAAACTTTACAATAGCTCCTGCTTCGCAAGCCAATTCGTTTGTACGGTCACTAGAGTTATTATCATAAACGTAGATATCAGCATGGGGAAGAACTTTTTTAAAATCTTCAATTACCTTGACAATCGTTACTTCTTCATTGTATGCCGGTAACAAAACTGCTATTTTTTCTGTCATTTTTTCTCCTATTTTGGTATAAATACATGAATCACAACAATTATGATCTATGGTAATTCAAAGAAAATCTGATTTTGAGCACTATACCCTTTTCCAGAAGTAATATCATACTGAATTAATTCCAAATCTTTCTCTGCCTCACGATCTTTTTCAAACTGACCTTCAGCATTTAGGCGACGCTCTTTCAAAACACTCTCTAGTAAAGCATAATATGGGGATACTTTAGAATCTGTTTTCTCCAATAAAGCAGCACCAAAATCACTTGAATTAATAAGAGGATAATCTTCTTTAAAATGATTCGTATTGGACCAAATAAAGTAGTCTGTTTCAAATTGCAGATGAGGCTGGTCTTTAAAAACAGATAAAGGATAGAAGCCTGGAAGATGATCTCCATAAAAGACGACTGTAATATCTTTATTAATGGTTGTTAATTGCTCTAAAAAATCTTTCGTTGCCTTATCCGTGTGATTTAGAAGACGTGTATAACTTGTCAAGTCTCCATTTTGTTGCTCATTAAGCAATGGATTCGTTGCCACCATATCAGCTGGTTGACCAGCAGACCATGGAACATGGTTTTGCATCGTAATAACAGAGAAAAATTGACTCCGTTCAGGTTGTATCTTCGCCAACACTTCATTGTATACCGACCGATCACTAACATTCACACCTTCTAACGCTCTATCCGTAATTTTTTGCGGACTTTCACTAGTAAAATACAAATTCTCAAAACCAAGATCCTTATAGATATTAATCCGATTATAATTATTAGCTCCTGATGGATGAATAACAAAGCTATCACTTCCTTTAAAGGAACGAGTAATAGAAGGAAGATAGGTCATATTCGGAACCACCTCTACGTAAATATTAGAGGTTGATCTTGAATAATTATAGAATGGTAGTCCTGTCAAAGTTTGAAATTCCATGTTTGCAGTTCCTCCTCCATAACCATCACTATGCATCAGACCACTACTAGTCTCAGACATAATCTGTTCAATTTCTGGAATCGGATTCTGTGTTAACTGATTGCTCGCAATTCGTTTCGGATCAGAAAAACTCTCACTTAATACAAAAATAACAGTTTGAGATTTCAATGATTTTGTACGGGCTTGGTTTATTTCAACAGCTTTTTGACGATATTTCTCAACTAGTAACTCTATTTGTTCGCGACTATAATTTTCTGGTTCTGCCATAACTATCTGTGTCAATTGTCGGGTCCAAACATAAGCTAATGACTTATAACTCGCATTGATAGAAAGGCCTTTCCAAGTAACATCAACCCAGTTATGCAAGACACTAATGACTGGCACATTAGGAGGAATTTTACCTTTTTCCTCACTTCGAAATGTATCTACAGTTAGCTGAGCCATTCCAAGAAAAGTAAATAAAAGGACTAATCTCACTGGCCAAGTTGAAAAAATCTGCTTACTTGGCATAATGATTTGAATATTCCATGCTACATATAGCAAGAGGATCATAACAATAACTGCTGTAAAAAACAATCCAATATCCACAAAAGAAACAAATAGCTCTGGTTCCCTAATCCAAATAAAATCTGTTGGAAGAATTGGCTCCTGTCTATAACTGAACTTAATACTATTTACAACAGTAAAGATGAGACCTATCGTCATAATCAGCAGACTAGCGTAAAGATAGCGATTGAGTAGTACGTAAACTAAGAGAGATACTGAAAAAATGACAATAACCTGAAAAAGCGTTGCTCTTGGTAAAATAAAACGACCGACAACATCTCCTTGTTGTATCAATCCAGACTGGAAGAGGAGATTAAATACAACCGCAAAAACAAAACTAGAAAAAATTGCATTTGCACGTCCAAAGTGATGTAAGCCAATTTCTCTTAAACTATTATAAAAACTTGCAAAAAGAACAAATCCTATCGTAAACCATAGGACAATTTGCCCCATTATAAAACCAATATAAGTAGACAATTGATTAGTTTCAGCAATCTTACTAATGGTTCCGTTCACAAAGTCCAAAAATAAGGGATTCATAACCATTAATGGCGCCATTGAAGCCATCGTCCACACAGAACGTCGAGCACGGTAAAGTCCAGTTCCCTCAAATCGTTGAAAGATATAAAACTCTCGTTGTGCTAAGCGTAAAGCTAACGCTATTGTTAGAATAATCAGTAACGTATAAAAATGAACTTGCGTTAAGGGATGAATCTCAAAAAGTTGTTCAAATTTAAAATCTGGGTTGTTTAACTGTCTTGACCATTCCAATAAAAATAATAGCGGGAAATAGATTACGTACCCCAATAAAATCGGAATAATTGTTTTTACACTAACATAAGGTAGAGTCATCAAACCCGCAAATAGAGAAAGAAACAAGTAAAACCACATAATTGTACCTGTGGTTAAACCTAAAAAAGCAGGATATTCTCCAAGATGATAGTTGGTCACCAAAACAAGAGACAAGCCTATCATTAATAATATGTAGACGCCTTCAAATGCTCTGGCTGACCAATCCTCCTCTTGAATAGCTTTTTTTATTTGCTCATATTTTTCCCGTATATAGCTTTGAATCGTCTCCTCTATCTCACTAGAAAAACCTTCAATCATTGAAGTAATATCCTCGGTAAGAAGTTGACTTTTAGCAATCGCAAGATGCTTCCATTCCAGCCAACGTTGGGATAAAAATTCTAAGATATGATTCATGAATACTTAGCCACCATCCGTTTAATAATGTACTTTATCGCCCTAGCGGGACCAATCACTATATATCTCAAGGCTCCTTTTATTCCCCCCATGTAATTAAAATCAACCATCGTAGGAGGATGAAGATCTCCATTTAAGTTCAAGAGCTTATTATCTACAAAAGGAGTAATCATCCGCGAATTAGGTGCAATGCGAAAATCGTAATTCTGACTCCACGCAATGTAAACCAAGAGACGCTCCATTGCATGCAAAATTGAATTTTGCGGCAACGGTTCCTCTGGAACTTCATTCACATCAAGATCTAACGAAAACAATGGTTCTAGAGCATCATATCGGAACCAAACAAAACTTCCATAGCTCATCACAAACGTGTCCATCTTTGTAAAATCAATAGACTTCGCCATCCCCATTCGCTCCCACAATTCTTGCATCATTGGAGCCATCTGATGTTCATTCCAAGCTGTCACAATTCGATTGTAGCGGAAGAAACTTGGAATATCAGCAATTACGAGCCCCAGCTGAGGATCTTTTTCAAAATGGGTTAGAATTTCTGCAGATGGCTGAACCAACATTTGAAGTAATTCCTGACGCCAAGATTCTCCTGCCCAATAATCTGCTTCTTTAGACTTCTTCGTATGAAAATGCCCTACATAATCATACTTGGCTAGTTGATCTTTCAATAACAACATTGGGAATAAATCCCGTCCACGATTTCCTGTCAATCGAATTTCTTTATAAGAATCTTCCGCTATTGCTGCTAAAATTTCTGTTTTCTTACTCTCAGTATCTGTTGTAATATAAAGATCATAATCAAATGGAAAGGTCTCAAAAACATCGACAAACTCTCGTAACAGGTCTGTATAAAATACATGGAGATGAATCGCAACACGCCCTTTAAAAGATGTCATTTCAGGTAGCACAGGCGATAAATATTTTTCTCCTAATAGATACGGACTATCAGGCTGATTCACCATAGACATATGATACAGAATTAGCTCAACAGGATAAGAGCTCTGAGTTCGAATTGTATCCAATAAATAAGGAGCAATTGACTGATTAGCATCCATTGCTTTCACTTTTAGAAAAGGCAATCGGACTTCAAGAATACGACGAGGATGATAATAAGTAAAATCAGGATGAAGCATCCCTTCAGTCGATTCCCCTATCGTGTCAAATAAAGCCCTGTATTGGAAACCTTGCTCCAGAAAGTACGTTGTCACTCTTGATTCATAATGATCTATTACATCTTGGACATCCCTATACTCTTTAATACCTTGCCAAAATGTCAAAAAACTCTTATCATTAAGAATCGGTTTCTTAAACGTCAAAAAATAACTTTGCAAATGCTCAGGAAATGCTTTTGTCGCTCGAAAATTAGTTAATCCCCAAAAATCAACCTGAGTATCTGCCTCCATCTCTAAAAAGGATGGCTGAAAATCCCAGATAGGTCCAAAACAGGTATCATTCATTAAAGTTACAGAATCATAATCCGATAGATTTGACCAACCAATTTCATGCATCCCATCACGCCAGGCCGCAAAATCAAAACCACGGTTAACACGTTCCAATAGCTGATCAGCCAACTGAGCAGTAAGGAGATCTTTTTTCATATCCTCTGTAAGAGGACTGTTACTCACAACTAAAACCTTTGTAAAAAGAGGACGTAATTCCTGTAGCTGGTAGCGAACATGCGGACTCATTTCACCATTTTTATTATAGTGAACATAGATAAGCAAACGCTTCATTTCCTTCTCCTAAAAACATTAATAATCGCCGTAGGAATTCTCCAACGCCGTGAATTTTTCATACAGAT
Source organism: Streptococcus sp. 10F2 (assembly GCF_054331515.2). NCBI lineage: Bacteria > Bacillati > Bacillota > Bacilli > Lactobacillales > Streptococcaceae > Streptococcus > Streptococcus sp. 10F2. The sequence goes on from NZ_JBTGGE020000027.1 coordinate 19,731, forward strand.
ATTTTCTGCCTCAAGTTCTTCTAAGTGGTTTTGCACCTCTGCCAAAGCTGTCACTATTTTTTTAACGAGATAGTCCGGGTGCTCACGATTTTTCATTTGACTCATCTTATAAAACAGACGTACTATCCCATCTGGAATCTGATCAGGGAGGTCATATATCAGTTGAGGATCTGATTCAAAAAACAAATAACCTTGTTCAAAGGCAACACCATTACTCCAACTTACTGCTATGGGCTGGCCATCTTTACATTCAAGATGAACCAAATCATAAAAATTAGGTCGTTCCGAAAGATCCACTCGAATACGACTGCACCCTTCTGGTATACGGATATCAATTTGAGCTTCTTTCCTCAAAGTAAACGAGGAACTATGAGTTTCTGTAAAACCAGATTGATCATCTGAAAAATAGATCGTCACACTTTCAAAACCAAGTCCTTCTGGATCTACAACCGCCTCACTAAGAGACAATTCCAAGTGGTTTGCTCGTTCCAATAGCTCCTTCACCAGCTTCTCAGAAATTCTTTCGGGGTATCGAGTAACAAACTTCTTCTGAGTGTCTAAAAGCCGATTAAAGCGCACTGCTTGCTCCTTAACGGATCTAGGTCGCGAATCAGAACCTTGATTAATAACATAGGCTACTGTAGCATCCGGTAAATACGTTAAAGTTGTTCGCTGAAAGAGTTCCAATTGTAAATCAAAGGTGTCATCTGCTGTTGCCAGATCCAACTGCTCATTTACCTCTAGCATCATTGTACGTTCTACTAACCAAGTTGAAGCCATCGTGAAACCACGAGTGGCCAACATTTTCTCATAACTATCCGCTAAAGGAATAGTTCCTGATTCAAAACCAGCTGAGCTAACAAAATCGCCGTTTTCATCATAGATATCAAAATCCGTATTAGACCAAGCAGAATCCGGTGCCGCTTCCAACAGATCAACTTGCTTTTGTAGCTTCAATGGATCTAACCAAAAATCATCTCCATCACAACGAGCTATGTACTTACCTCTTGCCTGCTGACATACGGTTACCCATGTTCTAGCAATTCCCTCATTCCTCTCATTAGCAAAAATTCGTACCACATCGGGATGTTCACTTTGAAATGATTGAATCAATTGCCAAGAATTATCTGTTGACGCATCATCAATCACCAATATTTCATAAGAAAAAGTTGTTTTTTGCTCTAAAAAACGATTCAACGTTTGTTCAATCCAAGGTTCCTTATTATAAACCGTACAAATAATTGAGACCATTGGCTGTATCATAGGTTACTCCTATTCAGAAAAAGTCCACGTTCCATTTCTTTGAATCAAGCCACTAGCAGAATCCAATGCTGATTGATCATTTGGAGCAATATCTGTTCGTTGCAACATAATGATAGGGGTTTGCGTTGCATCTGAAAAAGCTAGCATATTTCCAGCAGCATCTCGAACAGTTACTTCTAATTTCAACTTCAAATTGTTAACAGATGGAAGAGAGCATTGATAATAAATTTCTTGATGTCCACAACTACTACGCTTAACATCCATGGAATTATCATTGTAAATCCATATATTACGGTCAATATCTGTCAAAGATAAAGCAATATAGGTCTCCATTTCTTCCCTTAAATCGTATTGAATACGAAACTGGATACTATCCGATGGACTAATCTGAGTTGGTGTTAAAAGCTCCAATTGGAAATTCTCCACCAACGTTGGCTCTGAACCCTCTTTTTCCACCACTTCCTCTTGGTGAAGTGGTGCTGTATTATCATAACTATACTGATTCGCTACATTCTCTGGATTCCCGTAAGCTTTCACAAGACCATCTTCGATGAGTACTGCTTTGTTACAGAATTTTTTAACCGCGCCCATATCGTGGGTGACTAGGATGGTTGTTTTTCCAGATTGCTTACGTTCCATGAAATAGTCATTACACTTACGCTGAAAGGCCTCATCTCCAACTGCCAAAACCTCATCCAGAATGAGAATATCACTATCCGCTTTGATGGCAACAGAAAAGGCTAAGCGTACCTGCATTCCACTGGAATAGTTTTTCAGTTTTTGATTCATGAAATCTCGGAGTTCCGCAAAATCGACAATCTCATCATACATGTCATCAATTTGACTTTGGGTAAAACCGAGTAGAGCCCCATTCAGATAAACATTTTCACGTCCGGTTAACTCAGGGTTGAAGCCGACACCGAGTTCGATGAAGGAAACCAATTTTCCATCAATGACAACTCGCCCTTGTTCTGGCTGATAGATTTCAGAAATAATCTTCAAAAGTGTCGATTTACCAGATCCATTTCGACCTAGAATTCCAAAGAAATCACCTTTCTCAACCTCAAAATTGATGTCTTTCAGGACATGTTGCTCTGTGTAACCTTTAATCCCACGTAAGCGATTAATCAGACTCATCCTTAAGCTGTTGGTTGCTTCTGTTGGTAGTTGGAAATATTTACTGACATGTTGAACAGAAACAGCGATTTTGTTCTCTTTCACTATAAGATCTCCGCAAACTTTTTAGCATTTTTCTTAAAAATTCCATAGCCAAACATAAAAATCAGCATAGGCAATAAATATGGAATAAGTATTAAAAAAGGATTTGTGACCAGTTGCCATACGGTCGTATTAGCTGGATCAATCAAGAGATACCGAGCATCTTGAATCATTTGAGCCATCGGATTCATCATCATTATCTTAGCAGCTAGTTCATTTTGATTGGCTACAAAACTAATCGGATAGATAATCGGTGTGGCGTAAAGTCCAGCTTGTAGAACCACTTCCCAAATCTGAAGAGAGTCCCGAAAACGAACAAAAACTGTGGATAATAGAAAGGCCAAGCCAGAGGCAAACAGGCCTAATTCAAGGAAAATCGGTAAAACCAACAGGATTTGCCAGGACATCCCAACTCCATTAATCAAGGCAAATACAAAAACAACCGCTAAATTAATCAAAAAATTAATACCTGCTCCTGCTACTGCAGATAGAACAATGATTTCTTTTGAAAAATTTAACTTACGAATCAGATCACCACGGGAAACAATCGAAACCATCCCCATGGATGTTGCTTCTGAAAAAAAAGACCAAATCACATTTGCCAATAAAAGGGCAACTGCAAAATGAGGAACATCTCCTCCAAGACGTAAAAAGCGGATAAAAACCAAGTACATAATGGTAAACATCATGAAAGGTTTTAATATGGACCACAAATAGCCAATAGCGGATCCTTGATACCGTAATTTAAAATCCGTCTTGATGAGCTCTTTCATCAAGATCCAGTTTTTCTGCTGAAACAGATTCATGGATTGCTCCTTTTATAAAATAATTTGGTAATGATTAACGTTCGAAAAACCAAGGTATGGAACCAACGATTTTTTCGGAAACCTCGTCCAAAAACACGTCGGATTCGTTCAACCATTCCTTGATCTAGAATCGTAACAAAGTCCTCTACTAAAGCACGGCTTTCAGGCTCGAGGAATAATTCGAGAAGGTTACGAGCCTGTTCTTGACTATCATGGATTAAAGTCCAATACTTTTGGAAGAGGAGCTGTGGTCGAACCCAGTTGGCCATTCGTTTTCGAAGGGTTCGGGCACCTAGAACGTTTTGATCGTGCTGGCGATAGAGTTGGGTCACTTGATCGAGGTAGATGAGCTGACCTTGACTAGCTGCTAACAGAGCGAGATACCAGTCGTGCATAAGCAGGTCATGTTTTTCCTGTCCTGTCCATAGTTTGGCCAAAGTCTGATTAATCAAAGTCACACCACCTGTAACGGTATTCTCCGTTAATTCCGCAAGAAGGGTCGTATTCGCATGAGCAGATTGACTTTTAATCATACTAGGTGCTAAGACTTGAAGATTCGCATCCACAACGCTAAGGTCTGTGTAAACCAAGACTGGTTGACTCGCATCTTCCCTAGCTAGTGCTGCTAGCTGAACCTCCAATTTATGGGGGAGCCAAACATCATCCTGATCTGAAAAAGCGTAGGCATCAGCTTCTTCTTCCTGCAAAAGGGTCCAAAAGCTCCGAATAACTCCTAGATTCTCTTGTCGTTCTGGATTGAGCCAGCGAATTCGAGCATCACGCGCTTGATAGCGACGGATAATCTCATGGGTTCCATCACTCGAGCCATCATCCCGAATCAAAAGACGCCAATCTTGTACAGTCTGCGCCAAAATCGAATCCAACATCTCCGCCAAGTAGCGCTCCCCATTATAGGTCGACAGTAAGATGGCAACGGTCATGAGCGGAATACCTCCTCATAGTCGTCCACAATCTTCTCCCATGAATAGAACTGCTGCATTCTTTTTTTAGCTCCTTCACCAAGATGACTCGGTCGGTTTGTTTCAATTTTTTCAAGAAGAGAGGTTAAGTCATCAGACTCTTTAGACCAATAAAGGGCTGTCTCCTCTGCCACAACTCGGTTAAAATCAACACCTAAAACAAGGTTAACGTCACTATGAGCCAAGGCTTCCAAGAGCCCGGGATTGGTTCCACCAACTTCGTGACCATGGATATAGGCATAGGCTTCTTGGCGGATTTTTTTCAAGAGATCGCTATCATAGACCGTTCCCACAAAACGAATTCGGGAATCCTGATCAAAGCCTGTCTTCTGTCGCAAGGACTCAAAGTAAGATGAACCCTGATAATTACAGACCAAAACTAGCGGACGCTGAGTCTGACTCTGCATAAACTCGCGAATCATGGTCTCGTAATTATTCTCCGCCACGAAACGGCCTACAATCAGGTAATACTCGCCAGCACGGAGATTCCATTCTTGCAGAAAACTCTGAAAATCAGACGAATCCGTTGCTAATTTTGACGGTTCCAAATCCGTACCATAAGCAATAGTGGTCACTGGAAGTTGTCCATAGGTGTCCTCCAAATAAGAAGCGATGCCTGGATTATCCGCCACCACCAAATCCGCATACTTCGTCATAGCCCGCTCTGCAAGCTTCAGATAGGTACGGACAGGCTTAGGCCACTTGGTACGTCGCCATTCCAAGCCATCAGGATTAACCAACAGCCGCCCACCTAACCGATGAACTCTCTTCGTAAAGAGCTGAACCAATGGTCCCATCGTATTTCCTAAAATATAGAAAACCGGACGCTCACTCCCACTTTTTTCTGCCAACTTTAGGGCATAGTTCAAGGCCATGGTATCATAAGCAATCACCCGAGCAGGCCCCAACTGAGGAGGACAGATGGTGAAGCAGTCTGTTCCCTGAAAATCAAAATGCTGGTAAGAGCCTTCATCCGACAAACAAGCAACATGATAAACAATACGAGAATCTTGTTTGCGGGTAACCAATTCTTGCACAAAGGTCTCAAATCCACCATATTTAGCCGGTAAGCCACGACTACCGATAATATAGACGTTCTGCATCTAGACACTCCTTCCCCTAGTTTACATTGCTCCATTATACCATGTTTCCCAAGTTCCTGCGACTAAAAACAGGAAACAATAAAGACCTCAAATAGTAAAAGTTGAAACTCAGAGAAATTACTTGCCAACTGGTAAATAATTTCTTTTCTACTTTGCTCCCGAGTTTATCAGTTTATGTTGTAGCCGATCCAGTTCAATTACTTGATAGAACTGGATTTTTTTAAAGCTCTCGCTAGATTTTGTTTGTGTTGTATGCGCTTGTATGATATAATGGAAACAT
>NZ_JBTGGE020000028.1:0-25048 GCF_054331515.2 Streptococcus sp. 10F2
TCTCCAGAATTAAATCCTATTGAAAAAAGCTGGGCTATTTTAAAAAAATCAGTTACAGAATTACTTCGTAAAATGGACTCTATAACTGATGCAATAACATACTATTTAAAAACTAAATGACTATATAATCGTGATCATTACCAGCTCCTCCCTATTCTTAAAGTCTGATTCATAGCCGTAAACTATTCCCTATTTGGGAGAGTATACTCAAGGGAAACGAGTCGTTGAGATTCAGGGAATAAATTTCAGATTTATTTTCAAAGTCTGATTTCATAAAAATACACCCCAATTCGTTAGATTTTTATGCCTAACGAATTGGGGTGTATAGTTTGGTAATAGAGATGTTTGGTTCTTTTTGTTCAGATTTTCTCTACTTTATCTTTAAACTCCTTGCAATTGGAGGAGTTCTTCGATTTCGGCTAGACTTTCTGCGCGTGAGATAGCACCACGGAGTTTGGCTGCTCCGGAGCTACCCCGGAGGTAGTGGGGAGCTAGGCCGCGGAATTCACGGATAGCGACATACTCACCCTTGAGATTGATCAAGCGGCGGAGATGTTCGTAGGCAATGCGCATTTTATCTTCAAAGCTGAGGTCTGGAAGGAGTTCACCGGTTTCCAGGTAATGATTGATTTGGTTGAAGATATAGGGATTTCCCATGGCGGCGCGTCCGACCATAACGGCATCGGCACCGACTACTTCTAAGCGTTGTTTAGCATCTTCAGCTGTTCGGATATCTCCATTTGCTATGAAGGGAATTTTTGTAAGAGCTTGGGCTACTGTATGCAAGGTTTCTAAATCAGCTACTCCTGTATACATTTGTTCCCGAGTTCGTCCATGCATGGCTAGAGCATCTACACCAGCACTTTCGGCAGCTAGAGCATTTTCCACAGCTAGGCTTGGATCGGCCCAACCAGTCCGCATTTTAACGGTTAGAGGGATGTCCAGATGCGATTTTACGGTTTTGAGAATGTGATAGATTTTGTCTGGATCTTTGAGCCATTTGGCACCGGCTTCGTTTTTCACAACCTTATTCACAGGGCAGCCCATATTGATGTCTACAATATCAGTTCGGGTATTTTCCTGAATAAATTCTGCAGCTCGTGATAGACTATCCGCATCGCTTCCGAAAAGCTGAATTGATACGGGATTTTCTCCCTCGTCGATATGAAGCATGTGGAGCGTCTTTTCGTTGTTGTATTGGATTCCCTTATCGGAGACCATTTCCATCACCACAAGACCAGCACCAAGTTCTTTGGCGATGGTTCGAAAGGCTGAGTTGGTTACTCCAGCCATTGGTGCTAGGATAGTCCGGTTTGGAATCTCGACACTTCCAATGTTGAAAGGTGTATTACGATTTTTCATTGATGAGTTCCTCTAAATCCTTATCTGTAAATTTATATTCTTTTTGGCAAAACTGACAGATGATTTCAGCCCCTTGATCTTGGTCAGCCATTTCTTGTAAGTCTTGATTTGGTAAGCTAGCCAAAGCGTTTAGGAACCGTTCCCTGCTACAGTCACAGAGGAAAGCGACAGGTTCTTCGCTCAGGCGGGTAAAATCATCTTCCCCGTAAATTGCTGCAAGCAAGGCTTCAATGTGGTCGTCAGATGCTAGCAGGGTCGAAATGGCAGGCATTTCCTGGATGCGTTTCTCAAAGCGAGCAATGTCTGCCTCCTTGGCACCAGGGAGAACTTGAAGCATGAAGCCTCCTGCTACCTTGACTTTGTCGTTCTCATCCAACAAGACATTGAGTCCAACGGCTGAAGGTGTTTGTTCGCTCTCTGTGAGGTAGTAGGCCAAATCTTCTCCAATTTCTCCGCTAATTAGTGGAGTGGTGGAAGTGTAGGGATTGCCCATTCCATAGTCTGTAATAACGATAAAATAGCCATTCCCCATGAAAGGTCCTACCAAGACTTCTCCTGTTGCGGTTTTCTTGATGTCTACGCCAGTATTTTGGATGTAGCCTTTGACATGTCCCTTGCTATCAGCAACAGAAATAATGTGGCCGAAAGAAGAATCCCCAATAATCTTTTGGGTCATTTTGGTATCGCCTTTTTGATTGGCGGCTAAGAGTAAGTTGGAAATGAGGGCGCGACCGAGGGCTACGGTAGAACTAGCCATTGTCTCATGAGCTTCTTGAGCAGCTCGCACAGTTTCAGTCGCATCGATTACAAAAGCGCGAAAAGCACTATTTTTTGCGGTAGTTTTGATTAAAGTATCCATGTCTTCCATTATAGCAAAAATCCGAAATTTTAAGTATTTGGTAATTTTGTTATCTGATAAAATACTGGCTCACGAGCCTAATCGGAACTGGAACTAGAATGCCAACCTATTTCAAAATCTGAATAAAATAACAGACAAGAGGCTGGTTTTATTGATCCAGCCTCCTTGTCTGTTATTAAAAATAGGAAACCCATAAAAGAAAGAGAAATGGGATATAAAGGGTGACATAGAGCCATTTAAGACGAACGATAATGGCTACCAGTTCTCGTAAGAAGGCACTAGGGATATAGTAGCTGGCCGTGTTACAACCAAGGCCGTCGCCTTTCATGCCAATTTGTTGGGCGTAAATACTAGTGCGGAAGACATGGTAGTCGTTGGTGACAAAGAGGAAGCGTGGTTCTGTTACTGCTTTCTCCCCTAATTCCTTTGAGTAGAGGAGATTTTGGTAGGTATTTGTCGAACGATCCTCCAAAATAATGGCTTCTGTTGGGATGTCTGTGGTTTCGAGAATGTAGTTTTGAATAGCTTTGGCTTCACTAATTTTTTCGTCAGGTCCTTGACCTCCGCTGGCGATGAGTTTGACAGCAGGATTAGTGGACTTGCGAAAGGCTTCGATGGCTTTATCTACCCGCTTTTGGAGCAGGGGTGTTACCTTTTCCCCTCCCAGGAGCCCAGCCCCATGGATGATGATAAAGTCATATTTTTTCTTTTTGGGCAAATGCAAATACAACCAAGAATAAATGAGAAATCCGGTAAAGGTGATTCCAAAAAGGATGTAGGTGTAAATAGCAATGTAGTAAGGAATATCGAGGAGTCGGTGTTGGATGAAGAATTCATAATAGGTCAGCCGTATAATAACCATGACATAAAAGAGAACAACAGCGACACCTAGAAAGAGAGAGAAGTAGTTAGCCTTGGAGCGTCCTTCCTTGCGGAGAAGGACGAAACCATTGTAAATGAGGAAAAAGCCACCGGCTAAAATAATCAAGGGGAGGAGAATGAAGAGGAATCCGGTGAAAATATTGCTGAGTATCTCAAAGCCTAACTGATAGCTTAGTGATGCTAGGTAGAAATAGCTGAAAATGAGGAAAATCATCATCAGGATAGGGTTGAGCAGGCTGCGATTATCCCGGAAGAAAGACCAAGTGAGGAGGAAACCCCAACAAAGTGGGTTGGGAATCGCTAAAATGGTTAAAAAGAAGAAGGGCAACATTTGCCAGATGGAAATTTGCTCCTGCTCTGGTCTAAAGACATACCAAAGGAGAAGCAAGGAGTATACCAAGCCCAAGGGCCAGGTTGGAATTAGGGCCTGAATAATTCCAGCTAGTCCTAAGAAAATGGAACTATATTTGTTGTCGGGCTGCCTCCAGTTCAAATAGGCAAAAAGACCAGCTGAAATCCAGCCGAGAATAAGAAAGTGCAGTTGATTCATGGTCTATCCTTTATCTATTTTATTTTTTAAATTATACCATGAAAAAGTGGAGGAAAACTTACGATTTTGGAAGGAGGAGAGCTGAAAAAATCCACTAGTATCTAGCGGATTTTGTAGGTTATAAGCTGTCCAAAGCGTCGATAGCAGCTTGGTAGTCAGGTTCTTGGTGAACATCTTCAAGATATTCAACATAGCGAACGGTGTTACTTTCATCCAAAATGAGAACTGAACGTGAAAGAATATGCCATTCTTCCATGAGAAGACCGTAAGCTTTTCCAAATGAATTGTCAAAGTAGTCCGATAGCATGACAGCCTTGTCGAGTCCTTCGACTCCACACCAACGTGCTTGTGCGAAGGGAGTATCAATCGAGATGGTGATAATGACGGTATCGGATTTTTGAGAGAGGTAGCTGTTAAACTGACGTGTTTGAGTTGAGCAGACACCGGTATCAATGGATGGAACAATGCTGAGAACTTTTTTCTGCCCCTCAAAATCGGAGAGGCTAACTTTTTCTAAATCTTTGTTGAGAAGCGTAAACTGCGGGGCTAGATCTCCAACTTGGAGACGGTTACCGATAAGATGGACTTCTTGTCCGAGAAATTGTGGCATAGGAAACTCCTTTCTTTTCTTTCATTTTATCTTAAATGTGGTGAAAAAGCTGATTAGGTGATTTGTTTTAGGGAATTCAAGAATAGCTGATGGTTCTTTTTGGAATTCACCCTGACATCCATGTCCTCTTCCTAGCTGCTTAAATATGGTATGATAGTAGGAAAAGAATGGAGGTTTCGTATGGTACGTCTACAAGATGATTTTTATGATGCAATCAATGGTGAGTGGGCGGCTACGGCTGTAATCCCTGAAGATAAGGCGCGGACTGGTTCCTTTGTGGACTTGGCGGATGAGATTGAAGAGTTGTTCTTGGAGAAAACGGATCAGTGGTTGGCAGGGGAAAATCTGCCTGAGGATTCTGTTTTGCAGGAATTTGTAGCTTTTCATCGTTTGGCATCGGATTATGATAAACGAGATGCGGAGGGAGTGACACCAGTCTTGCCACTGTTAGAAGAGTATAAGAATTTGAGCTATGAAGACTATCGCCAGCGTTTGGCGGAGTTTGAGATGGCGGGGACACCGAATTTCCTTCCATTTGGTGTCGCTCCAGACTTCATGAACGCCCGAATCAATGTTTTGTGGGCTTATGCGCCTGGAACGATCTTGCCAGATACTTCTTATTATGCGGAAGACCACCCGCAGAAGGATGAGTTGTTGGCTCTTTGGCGTTCTTCTATGGAAGAACTTCTGGTTAAATTCCCATTGACGGAGGAGGAAATTGCAGATCTCTTAGATAAGAGCCTGGAACTGGACCGACGGATTGCGGGAGTTGTGCTTTCTAGTGAAGAATCATCTGAGTATGCGAAACTCTATCACCCATATGCCTGGGAAGATTTTAAAGCTCTAGTACCAGATCTTCCTTTGGGAGATGTTTTCCAAGAGATTCTAGGTCAAGAACCGGATCAGGTGATTGTACCAGAAGAGCGTTTTTGGCAGGCTGCTGAGCTTTTCTATTCAGAAGAAGCTTGGCCTTATCTGAAGGCGTCTTTGATTTTGAATGTGATTTTACAAGCGGATGCCTACTTAACAGATGAGATTCGGGTCTTGTCAGGAGCCTATAGTCGTGCTCTTTCTGGGACTCCTGTTCCGATGAATTCGAAAAAGGCTGCTTACTATTTAGCACAGGGACCTTTCAGTCAAGCTTTGGGTCTTTGGTATGCTGCGAACTATTTTTCTCCTGAAGCTAAGGCAGATGTGGAAGCGAAGATCCAGCGGATGATTGAAGTTTATAAGCGTCGCCTAGAGAACAATGACTGGTTAAGTCCAGAAACTCGGGAAAAAGCTATTGTGAAACTCAATGTGATTCGCCCTTATATCGGCTATCCTGAAGAACTACCTGAACACTATGCAGCTAAGAAAGTAGACCCAAAGCTATCTCTCTTTGAAAATGCGCAAGCCTTGGGTCGTGTATCCATTAAACACGCCTGGTCCAAGTGGAATCAGGAAGTGGACGATAAGGAGTGGGGCATGCCTGCTCACATGGTCAATGCCTATTATAATCCACAGAAGAACCAAATCGTCTTCCCAGCAGCAATCTTACAAGCTCCATTCTATGATCTACACCAATCTTCTTCTGCCAATTACGGTGGAATTGGAGCCGTTATTGCCCATGAAATTTCCCATGCCTTTGATACCAACGGTGCCTCTTTCGATGAAAACGGCAGCCTCAATAATTGGTGGACCCAAGCCGATTATGATTCTTTCCAAGAAAGAACCCAAAAAGTGGTTGATCTCTTTGAAGGGCAAGATTCCTATGGCGCAAAGGTCAATGGTAAGTTAACCGTGTCGGAAAACGTCGCGGATCTTGGCGGTCTTTCAGCAGCCCTAGAAGCTGCTAAGCAAGACCCAGACTACTCCGCTCAAGCTTTCTTTGAAAATCACGCGCTTATCTGGCGTATGAAAGGTCGGGAAGAATTTATGCAAATGATGGCAGCCGTGGACGTTCACGCACCAGCCAAACTTCGTGTTAACCTTCAACTACCAAACTTCGATGAGTTTTTCCAAACCTTCGATGTGACCGACCAAGACGGCATGTGGCGAGACCCAGCTGACCGCATTCAGATTTGGTAAAATCAACGATAACAAAAAAGCATCCTGTCTCCAATCGAGACGGATGTCTTTTTGTTTATGCCTTATCTAGGGGAACGACTGCTAGCGTTTTGCCCAGACTGGCCAATACTTTTAGGACAGTATCCAGTTGTGGACTGGTTTTACCTGTCTCCATCCGAGCGATGACCGGTTGGCTGACACCAGCGAGTTCTCCGAGTTTTTGTTGGCTGAGTCCTTGTTCATTTCTGGCTCTTATCAATTCCAGCATAAGGGCAACTCGTAGGTCGCTTTCTCGAATCTCTTCTGGAGATAGGAGTTCCTTCTGGATGTCTTGCCAATTGCTTCCTATAGCGGAGTTCTTTGTCATGATTCTCCCCCTCTTTCTAGCAAGTCTTTGAGTTCCCGCCGGACCTTTTTAATTTCAGAAAGCGGTGTCCTCTGAGATTTTTTCCTGAAATGATGTAATAATATGAAGCTGTTATTAAGCTAGAAACAAAGAAAATGCGATCCTTAAGAAGGCGTAATTCTCAAATCCCCCCTCTATGTGCTTAACAAATGGTTCACCAGTCCTAGTACCTTCAGTCTGACGGATTTTGATGTAGTCGTTAATCTTATTTAATTTGATACGACTGTCTTTGCTGTCCGTAGATGCAAGATCACGAAGGTAATCTAGAAGTGGTTCTTTTCCCTGTCTATCTTTATAAAAATAAATGTTATACACTGCAGCTCTCCTTTGTTATAACTTTAAAATTATCAAAAATAAATACTTTTAAGTTATTAACTCTGAATTTTTTCTTTACGATTTATTCGGAAATTTAGGAGTTAACTGAAGGGGATTCCATTTATTAATGTGAAAAAAAGCCCGCTCCCTCTAGGTGCAGGCTGATGTCCGTAAAGGACCATGTCTTCTCAATGCTCGCAGAGGAGCTGTGTATTTTAGATTCTACGCTTATTTTTTTTGATTGTCAATTACAAACTGTTAGTTTTTAAAAAATTTTTGTTTCAGTTGTCTATCAAGTTTGTCTAAGGTAGCATCTGATATTTTAATTCCTTTTAATACACCGTAAGAATTTTTGGGATCAAAAATTCTCATTTTACTGATGGTAGTGATTTGATCAATAAGTGCGATACTCCCTGCCTTCATTCTACTGGTTTCAGTTTTGGTTCTTCTAGCATAATTAAATTTTGCTTGGAAATTTTCAATTTCTTGTTCGGATAATTCACTTAGTGAGACTGAGCTTAGCTCGGCTAGAAGGAGATTAAGTTTGTGGATTAGTTTATCGTAAATTTCTGATCCTAAATAGAGTTGATCTTTTCGTAAATGAGAAATGTCCGTGTGTGATTTGACTGAAGTAAGTGGAATAATTGTTAGAACGGGGTTGGACTGGTAATTATGAGCATCAATAACAATTGCATAATGAAGGCCTCCCTGCTCACTACCGACATTAAAACCGAGATGAGCTTTGATGATATTTCCCCTGCGGTATCGTAGAGTATTGGTTGTCTTAAAGGACTTCTCTTGCTCTAAGTAGTTTATCCAATCTTTGATCCAGAAGGATAATTTATCTGCTTTTCCTTGTTCGCCATGTGCGATTAAGTGAGATAGAAATGAGTCTAGCTTAGTTACAGCTTCATTTTTATGTTGGAATGATTCCAAGTTTGTTAATTTTTTTGCCACTGTCCCCTCCTTTCGATTGTTACACTTTTATTCGTAAAAGGAGTGGAGAAACGATTTAAATCCTCTAAATATGTAACCCAAATTCTTTGTTGTAGCACGAGAATAGCTTGGCTGGACTGCTTTTTTCATGGTATAATAGGAATAATTTATTGTTAAAGTGAGGCAGATGATGAGCTTTTATAATCACAAAGAAATTGAACCGAAATGGCAGAAGTTCTGGGCGGAGAATCAGACTTTCCGGACTGGAATGGATGCAGATAAACCGAAGTTTTATGCCTTGGATATGTTCCCCTATCCGTCTGGAGCGGGTCTCCATGTAGGGCATCCAGAAGGTTATACAGCGACGGATATTTTGAGTCGTTACAAGCGGGCTCAGGGTTATAATGTCCTTCATCCGATGGGATGGGACGCTTTTGGTCTACCTGCGGAGCAGTATGCCATGGATACAGGGAATGATCCTGCGGAATTTACGGCGGAGAATATTGCGAACTTTAAGCGTCAGATTAATGCCCTTGGTTTCTCGTATGACTGGGACCGTGAGGTGAATACGACGGATCCGAATTATTACAAGTGGACGCAGTGGATTTTTACCAAGCTTTATGAGAAGGGCTTGGCTTATGAAGCTGAGGTGCCTGTTAACTGGGTTGAGGAATTGGGGACAGCGATTGCCAACGAAGAGGTGCTTCCAGATGGAACTTCTGAGCGTGGGGGTTATCCGGTTGTCCGTAAGCCAATGCGTCAGTGGATGTTGAAGATTACAGCCTATGCGGATCGTTTGTTGGAGGACTTGGAAGAGCTAGATTGGCCTGAGTCTATCAAGGATATGCAGCGGAACTGGATTGGTAAGTCTTCTGGAGCGACTGTTCATTTCAAGATTAAGGGTCATGAGGAGACTTTCTCTGTCTTTACAACTCGTGTGGATACGCTTTTTGGAGCTAGCTACGCTGTTTTGGCTCCGGAACATGCCTTGGTGGATGTGATTACTACCCCTGAGCAGGCAGAGGCTGTGGCTGAGTACAAGCGTCAGGCGAGTCTCAAGTCAGACTTGGCTCGGACGGATTTGGCCAAGGAGAAGACAGGTGCCTTTACGGGTGCTTATGCTATCAACCCTGCCAATGGCAAGGAGATTCCAATCTGGATTGCCGATTATGTTTTGGCTAGCTACGGAACAGGTGCGGTGATGGCGGTTCCGGCTCATGATGCACGTGACTGGGAATTTGCTAAGGTTTATGATCTTCCTCTCCTCCCTGTTATTGAGGGTGGTGATGTTGAGAAGGAGGTCTATACTGGAGATGGGCCGCATATTCATTCAGAGTTTTTAGATGGTTTAAATACTGAAGAGGCTAAAGCCAAGATGACGGCTTGGTTAGAAGAAAAAGGGATGGGAGAAGAGACCATCACTTACCGCCTACGTGACTGGCTCTTTAGTCGCCAACGTTATTGGGGTGAGCCTATTCCAATTATTCATTGGGAAGATGGTACTTCCACAGCTGTTCCAGAAGACCAGCTACCGCTAGTCCTTCCAAAAACAAACGATATCAAGCCGTCTGGTACCGGGGAAAGTCCACTAGCCAACCTTACTGATTGGTTGGAGGTGACACGGGAAGATGGTGTTAAAGGTCGTCGGGAAACCAATACTATGCCACAATGGGCTGGTTCCAGTTGGTATTACCTCCGCTACATCGACCCTCACAACACAGAGAAGTTGGCTGATGAGGAGTTGCTCAAGATGTGGTTGCCAGTTGATATCTATATTGGTGGTGCCGAGCATGCTGTTTTACATTTGCTCTATGCCCGCTTCTGGCACAAGTTCCTTTATGACCTCGGCGTGGTTCCAACCAAGGAGCCATTCCAAAAACTCTTTAACCAAGGGATGATTTTGGGAACCAGCTATCGTGATGGCCGAGGTGCTTTGGTCGCAAGCGATAAGGTCGAAAAACGAGATGGATCCTTCTTTAATAGTGAGACCGGTGAAGAGTTGGAGCAAACACCAGCTAAGATGTCTAAATCCCTCAAAAACGTTGTTAACCCTGACGATGTGATTGAGCAATTCGGAGCGGATACACTACGGGTTTATGAAATGTTTATGGGGCCATTGGATGCTTCCATCGCTTGGAGTGAAGAAGGTCTGGAAGGAAGCCGGAAATTCTTGGATCGGGTTTACCGTCTCATTACGAGTAAGGAAATCACTGACCAAAACGATGGCCAGCTAGACAAGGTTTACCATGAAACCGTTAAAGCTGTAACCGAGCAGATTGAAGACTACAAGTTCAACACAGCCATTGCCCAATTGATGATCTTCGTCAATGCGGCTAATAAGGCCGACAAACTCTACAAAGGCTACGCTCAAGGCTTTGTTCAACTCTTGGCACCATTTGCGCCACACTTGGCAGAAGAACTTTGGCAAACCTTGACTGTTTCAGGTGAGTCCATTAGCTATGTGGCATGGCCAAGCTATGATGAAAGCTTCTTGGTGGAAGCTGAAGTTGAAATCGTTGTTCAAATCAAAGGTAAGGTTCGCGCTAAACTTATGGTTGCCAAAGACCTCTCCAAAGAAGACCTAGAAGCAACAGTCCTCGCCAATGAAAAAGTTCAATCCGAAATTGAAGGAAAAGAAATCATCAAAGTTATCGCAGTACCAAATAAACTGGTTAATATTGTTGTGAAATAATTGAAAAGCTAGGAACCGATGCTCAAGGGCGTTGATTCCTAGCTTTATTATTTTTATGTGATTATTGCTTGCTGTCCTCACGAATTGGATTGCGGAGCAAATAGAAGAGAAGAAGGACTGCTAATCCAAGGTAAAGGATAATCGTCCAATGAATGGGCAGATTCACAATGAAGAAGGACATTGCTAACTGGCTGATGATATTGGTAGCTTGAACAAATGTTGTAATGCTACTGGAGAGGAGAGCCAAGCGTTCAATTGGTAGGATGCTTAATAGATAAGCTTGCATTTTTGGTTGAAGAAGTCCCATCATGATTCCTATAAGGGCAAGACAGGCAAAGATCAACCAAATTTGTTGAACAAGGAGACTTAGAAATAGAAGTGGAAGAATAACTGCGGTGGAGGTGATGATTTGCCCAAGTTTCATATTTTTTGCAATTGTTCCCACTAAAATATTTCCAATGATTGAAAAGAGACTGATGATAGTAGTCATAATGACAACTGTTGATGCTGGTGTAAAGGGAGAGAGATTAGGAAAAGTAGCAATCATGGCTAACATCAAGGTGATGATTACGACTACAATACCATTGGCACTGGCAATGGAAATTAGTAAGGGATGAAGCTGTGGCAGTTGTCTGATGTCCTCCCAAGCTTTTTTCAAGGATTGTAAGAAAGAAGGGGGAGCGGCTTGTTGTACTTCGGATTCCTCCACTGGAATAAACCGGCCTAAGCGACCTCTCAGGAAAATCATGATGAAAGCGGCTGCTAAGAACGTTGTAGCGTTTAAGAAGGCCAGTTGGCTATAGCTGATCCAAGTCACCACAATAGCCCCTACTAATTGAAAGGCAATTGAAAGACCAGAACTAATTCCCTGACTGGTAGCTAGAATCTCTTGTCGTTCAGATTCGGGGAGTAGTTGCACTTGTATTGGAAGAAAGAGACTATTCTCATATTTGCCAGCCAGGTCAGAAAAGAAATTGATGGCTATTAAACTGATAATGAGGATTAGGGCAGGGTTAAATTGTAGGAGAAAACCGGCTCCAAGATAGAGCAGGAATCGGAACAGTTGACTACGAATGATCGCCAGAACTTTCTGTTGGGTCCGATCAGCCCAGTAACCAAGAAAAATGCTGAAAACAATGGGGAGACTTTCAGAGATTCCGACCAGAGCGATTGCTATTTCTTTTTCTGGAACTAAGAGTACATAGTTTAGTAAGGCTAGACTGTATAATGTATCTCCAAAATCAGATAGTAGATTGCTAATGAAAGTGGCTGCATAAAGCTTGTGATTTTTAAAGAACATAGAAACCCTCCCTTATTCCATTTTTAGGTCAATTTAATATTCGGAGTAATTGAAAATCCCTTCATAGGCTAATGGACTTGCTTAGGATTGAAGTTCTGAACCTACCTTACATCAGAAGGATGACCCAATTTTCCATTTTACAGGAGGCAAAATTTCTGCCCATCCTAATAGAGTTTTTTTAAAGTAATCTGTTTTACCAATATCTAGCCCAGATTGCACAGATTTATAGTTCTAAACAAATTCTTATCTACATTATTGAGTATTTCCAATATTATTACAAGGTCTTATTATGAATAATTGTAACACCATTAAATCTATTTGAATATTAGGAACTTGGTGATTTTGAAAACATCTGAATGGTTGTTGACGGGGGTGTCTGAAACAGACATCTTGAATCTCCTAGAGGTTGCGTGAAAACATGATAAAAAGATTACAGTTTTCAGTTTTACTTCATCAATATGGAACAAGAGAAAGGATTTACCAATTTTAACCCTTGACAAACCAATCCCAACAAACTATAATCTTGTCAGTTAATTCACAAAAGTCGAATTAGACTATACCAATTTTGGAGGAATTCAATTATGTGTGGAATTGTTGGTGTTGTGGGAAATTCCCAGGCAACTGATATTCTTTTGCAAGGATTAGAAAAGCTTGAGTACCGTGGTTACGATTCAGCGGGTGTTTATGTTTCAAATGGTGCCAACTCTGGTCGTTTGGTGAAATCCAATGGTCGGATTGCAGATTTGGAAGCCAAGGTTGGCGCAAGCCTTGAAGGTTTTACTGGGATTGGTCATACCCGTTGGGCAACTCACGGGAAACCAAGCGAACTCAATGCCCATCCGCATCAATCAGAATCTGGTCGTCTAGTCATGGTTCATAACGGTGTCATTGAGAATTATGCAGAAATCCGTGATGAATACTTAGCTGGGCACCAGTTCCAAGGTCAGACGGATACCGAAATCGCAGTACACCTTGTTGGCCATTTTGTTGATACTGAAGGGTTGAGCGTTTTGGAAGCTTTCAAAAAAGCTCTAAATATCATTGAAGGTTCCTACGCTTTTGCTCTGATGGACACTGAGAATCCAGAAGTTCTTTATGTAGCTAAGAATAAATCGCCACTCTTGATTGGCTTGGGTGATGGTTACAATATGGTGGGCTCAGATGCCATGGCTATGATTCGTGAAACCAGTGAATTTAAAGAAATTCATGATAAGGAATTGGTTGTTGTGGAGAAAGACCAAGTCACTATCACGGATTATGCAGGCAATCCGGTAGAGCGTGATAGCTATACTGCGGAGTTGGATTTGTCCGATATTGGTAAAGGTACTTACCCTTACTATATGCTGAAAGAAATCGATGAGCAACCAACCGTGATGCGTAAACTCATCTCCACTTATGCGGATGCTGATGGCAAGATGAAGGTTGATCCAGCTATCGTTCAAGCAGTACAAGAAGCAGACCGTCTTTACATCATCGCTGCGGGAACTTCTTACAATGCAGGATTTGCGTCTAAGAAAATGTTGGAAGAATTGACGGATACTCCGGTGGAGTTGGGAATTGCTTCTGAGTGGGGATATGAGATGCCACTCTTGAGTCAAAAACCGCTCTTTATCTTCTTGACTCAATCAGGAGAAACTGCTGATAGCCGTCAGGTTTTGGTGAAGGCTAATGAGATGGGAATTCCAAGTTTGACGGTGACCAATGTCCCTGGCTCTACTCTATCCCGTGAAGCGACATATACACTTCTTCTTCATGCGGGGCCAGAAATTGCCGTTGCCTCTACGAAAGCCTATACTGCGCAGATCGCAGCCCTTGCCTTTTTAGCTAAAGCAGTTGGTGAGGCCAATGGAAATGTGAAAGCTGAAGCTTTTGATTTGGTGCATGAATTGTCAATCGTAGCGCAATCCATTGAAGCTAGTCTATCTGAAAAAGACTTGATTGACAGCAAGGTTCGGAGTCTCTTGGAAACAACCCGCAATGCCTTTTATATCGGTCGTGGTCAGGATTACTATGTAGCGATGGAAGCTAGTCTTAAATTGAAAGAAGTATCTTATATCCAGACCGAAGGATTTGCGGCGGGTGAATTGAAACACGGAACAATTTCCTTGATTGAAGAGGGGGTTCCAGTTATTGCCTTATTATCTGCGAATGAAAAAGTAGCAGCTCATACTCGTGGAAATATTGCCGAAGTGCAAGCGCGTGGTGCTAATGTCTTGACGATTGTGGAAGAAGGTGTGGCGCGTGAGGATGACGATATTATTGTTAACCAAGTTCATCCGTATCTCTCTACGATTGCGATGGTTATCCCAACCCAGTTGATTGCTTATTACGCGACTCTTCATCGTGGTTTGGATGTGGATAAACCACGGAACTTGGCTAAATCTGTAACAGTTGAGTAGAATAGAAGTTGGCACCTTGTAAGGTTTATAGATGATAAAGAGGATGGTCCCAGACCATCCTCTTTTTGAGATAGTAGATTTTAAGCGGAAGGGGGAATGATTCCTGTTTCTTTACTCGGAATTAGCGAGTTCATTATTTTTGTGAATATTTCATATATTATTTTCGAATAGATAAGGGAAGAGTCGAGCAGCTTTATTGGTTTTTCCTTGACTTTTTAGGGGCATAGGTCTATTCTAATAGTATAGATGATGCAGTTTATTCAGCTTAATATAAGGAGGATTTATGAAAAAGAAACCGATATTTTTATATATTTTATTGGGATTATCAACTTTGGGCTTATTGATGAATATCTATGGTTTTATTCAACTTCCAAATATTCTCAAGGCATGGAATGAGTTTTTAACTGATGAGACAATGCTCCAACAATTGGGGGGCGTGGAAGTTGTCAAGCTTCAAATTGCTACATTGGAATGGTCAAGGAGCCCTCTGTCTCTCTCTTTGACTGCAGTGACAACGATTCTTTTTGGAGTTTCTGCTTTCTTTTTATTTTTCAAAAAGGATATTGAGAAATCTGTTTATAGCTACCTTGCAATGCGTGTCGCAGTGCTTGTAAGTGGTATGTTTGCTGTTATGAGTTCTAATCAAATGGCTCGTTCATTATTGAAAAATAAAGAAAGATTAGCAGAAACCTTGAATGCTAATAAATATGCTGCGATTATATCTGTGGTTATTTTTCTACTCCTATCTGCGCTTGCTTATTTTGGATTGCGTCGTTACCAGAAGAGTTTGGAAGACGAAGTTCTTGAAACAGAGGTGTTCTAATGCAGGAGTTGACCTTTGTTTATATTAGTCTTAGTGGCAATACAGAAAGTTTTGTCACGCGCCTCCAAACTTACTTACTCATCCAAAATCCTAGTTTGACCATCAATTTGATTGATGTTAAAGCTTTGGTCAAGGAGGAGCAAGAATTCTTTTTGCTGAATAGACCCTATGTTACTTTTATTCCAACCTATTTGGAAGGTGGGAATGGGCTTGATAATGGGGATGTGGAAATTCTGACTACCGATGTTCGAGATTTCATGGCCTATGGGGAGAATTCCTTTTATTGTCTAGGAGTTATCGGTAGTGGGAATCGTAATTTTAACCAACAGTATTGTTTGACAGCTCAACAATATAGCCAGCAATTCTCTATTCCTGTATTAGATACATTTGAAATGAGGGGAATGCAGAATGATGTAGAACGGATCGCCCATAAAATCCTGGAAGCTTATGCACAAATTCATTCTTAATCGTTAAAAACACCCAGTTGCTCTAAGAAATGAGCAATTGGGTGTTTTCTTGTTTATCGCATGGTGACAAATTCTTCAGATCCTGTTGGATGAATGGCGACGGTTGCATCAAAGTCTGCTTTGGTTGCCCCCATCTTAATCGCTACGGCGAAGCCCTGAATCATTTCGTCAACACCATAGCCAATACCGTGAAGTCCTATTACCTGTTCTTCTTTACCAAGGGTAACAAGCATCAGTTTAACAGGTTGACGGTGTTGGGTAACCGCTGTATACATAGATGCAAAAGTTGAGGTATACGTTTTAATATGCTCGGCTCCATATTTCTGGATGGCTGCTTTTTCGGTGAGTCCGACACTTCCAATAGCTGGATGGGAAAAGATTACAGTTGGGATCGTGTTGTAATCCATTTTGGCGTTCGTTTGCCCATTAAAGAGACGTTCAGCCAGAGTTCGTCCGGCTTTGATTGCTACCGGTGTTAATTCTTTTTCTCCTGTGGCATCGCCGAGTGCGTAGATACCAGGACTGCTTGTGTTTTGGTAGGCATCGACTTGGATAAAGCCGCGTTCTGTTTGTTTGACACCGGCTGCTTGCAAGTTCAGACCAGTAGTATTTGGCTCACGTCCGATAGCCCAAAGGACAGTCTCACTAACATGTGTACTCCCATCTTCAAAGCTTAATTGAATACCATCTGAGACTTTTTGAGCTTGCTGCACAACCTTATGGCGATGGAGGTGAATCTGCTCGGCTTCCATTTCTTGTAGCAATCCGTCGAGGATGTAGGAATCTAAATAACGCAACGGAGCATCTTGGCGGACAAAGAGATCTACTTGAACTCCAAGACTAGCAAGCATACCAGCCATTTCGACGGCGATGTAGCCTGCTCCAACAATTGCGATGGATTTCGGAAGCTCTTCCCAAGCAAAGACATCATCAGAGACGAAACCAAGCTCTTTCCCTGGAATATCCGGTATGCTAGGTTTGGCCCCTGTGGCAATGAGGATGTGTTTAGCACGGATAAGCTCCCCATTGACTTCAACTGTTTGTGGATTAACAAAGCGAGCATAGCCTTCAATGACCTCTACCCCATTTCGTTCAAATTGACCGCCGTAGGAATTACGGGAGCGTTCTACATAGGCTTCACGATTTTTTCGCAAGGTAGCAAAGTCAAACTGGGTGTCTGAGGATGTGAAACCATAATCTGCACCGTATTTTGTATAGACGTCCGCTACAGAGGCGCCGTACCACATGATTTTCTTGGGAACACAACCAAGATTGACACAAGTACCCCCAAGAAGATTCCCTTCAATAACAGCTGCTTTAGCTCCATACATAGCTGCCCGATTGACGGTTGCAATACCACCAGATCCTCCCCCAATCGAGAGGATATCATATTCTTTTACCATACTATTCACTCCTTTACCCCTATTTTACAATTTTAGCTTCAGAAATACTTAATTTTGATATGAAAAAAAGCTTTGCCGTTCGGCAAAGCCAAGAAGAGTTTACAACTCCGCAATTTGGGTGATATCGACTTCTGCAAGGGTGTCGTTCCCGAACATGGTAATCATCATTTTCACCTTGTTATGATCAATTTCTGTGATTTTACCAGTGTAGTCTGTGAAGGCACCATCGATGATACGGACGGTATCTCCTTCTTTGAAGTCTAGGTTCAAGTCTTCAACGGTTTGACCCATAGAGACTAGGATGGCACGGATTTCCTCTTCCAATAATGGTGTTGGTTTCGAACGGTTTCCGTGAGAGCCAACAAAACCAGTAACGTTTGGTGTGTTCCGAACGACAAACCAAGCCTCATCGGTCATGACCATTTCAACTAGAACATAACCAGGGAAGCGATTTTCTTCGACTTCTTTCTTTTTTCCATTTTTCTCAACCTGAACGGTTTGAGTTGGAATTTCAACGCGAAGAATATTCTCTAACATATTGTAGGTCTGTGCACGCTGGAGAAGATTCTCCTTGACCTTATTTTCATACCCAGAGTAGGTTTGAAGAACAAACCACCCCTTGTCAAAACTATCTAACATGGACATTCCTTTCCTATATAAAAAAGCCCGAAGGCTTGGGTGTTTTCTCCTCAATTATAACAAAAAAACTCCCGAACTTGGGGAGTTTTTATAGATTCTTATCGGAAAAAATCCAATAAAAGATTAAAGACTCTTGATACAGCCTGGTCAAATAGGAAAATGACAAGGATGAAAAAGGCAGAGTATTGTAGGACAGACCAAAAGTCAGTCCAGCGTTGTTTTCGATTGGGCCAAGTGGTATCCCGCAAGACCCGGAAGGTATCGAGGACAAATCTCATTGGTATCTCCTAACGTGTTTCTTTATGAGTGGTATATTTGCTGCAATGTTTGCAGAATTTATTAACTTCGAGCCGTGTTGGTTTGGGATTGCTGCTAAGCTTGATGGAGTAATTCCGTGAGCCACAAACCGTGCAGGCTAAACTTGCTTTTTTTAGTGCCATGATGCCTCCAATAGTCCTATTATAGCAAGATTTAAAATTCTTGCCAAGTTTTAATACAGGGAAACAGCGGTTCAGGCTAAAAGCCTATAGGATTTGGTGTTTCATGTTTATTGGAAAAGTCCGGTAAAGTTATCCCAAAGGTTCTTAGCTTTTTCTGGGAGCTGGGCGCTGTTTAAAGCTTCTTTAGCTTGATCGACCATAGTTTGAGCTTGGTTTTGGACATCGCTTAAGAAACTATTGAGATTACTTGAGTTGTTTGTCTCCTCTTGCTCATATAAATTGACAGGGGCAATACCGTTAGCAGCATAGGCATTTTGAACAGTGAAATTGCTGCCTTCCGTATAGGGGAGGACACTGGCGGCCACACTTTGGAAGATAGTTGCTGCTTCAGTTGATGAGGTTCCGGTTAGGTAGTGTTCCTGGTCAGTTTCAGGGAAACCGACCCATTGGCTGATGACTACGTCGGGGGTATAACCGATAACCCACTGGTCGCTTGAGACATCTGGGTTGAAATCAGTTTCCATGGTTCCGGTTTTACCAGCCATGGTGTAGCCGGCAGGGGCTGCATAGATACCGGTTCCATTGGTAAAGGTTCCCAACATCATTTGGTTCATTTTATCTGCATCGGAGTTGGACATGACTCGTGTAGAATTGGATTTATGGGTCTTGATAATCTGACCACTGGCATTTTCGATTTTGGTGATTAAATGGGCATCACGCATGACCCCATTATTGGCGAAGGCCCCATAGGCCTGAGCCATTTGAAGCGGATTTGTCTCAAAACCGCTTCCTAACGCCATGCCGAGAGTTGGAGTATCACTGGCTAATCTGAGGCCGAACTTTTTAGCACTTTCGACTCCTTTTTCAATTCCGAGCTCATCCAAGGTTGCGACAGCGGGGAGATTGAGGGAATCGGCTAAAGCTTCATACATCGGAACCGTTGGTGTAGTTGTCATACCAGCATAGTTATCAATACTATAGTCTCCATAGTTTTTTTTGCTGTTGTTTAGCTGGGTGTTGATCGACCAACCGGCAGCGAGAGCTGGTGTGTAGGAAACAATGGGTTTGATGGTAGATCCTGGGCTACGCTTAGACTGGGTAGCGTAGTTAAAGCTCCGGAATTCAGGATTTTCATCAGAATTAATACGTCCCACTAAGGCACGTACTCCCCCTGTTTGTGGATCTAGGGCCACACTTCCAGATTGAGCGTAAGTGCCGTCGGCAGCTTGTGGAAAGAGGCTTTCATTGTCATAAATCAACTGCATATTGGCTTGGTAGTTTTGGTCTAACTCGGTGTAGATCCGGTAGCCATTGTTCACAATATCTTCTTCGGAGAGTCCATAGTTTTTTTCGGCTTCTGCAATGACGGCATCAAAGTAGGATGGATAGCGATAGTCATCCGTCTTACCGGCATAGGTATCGGACAACTGGGAAGCCATCTCGATAGCTGCTGCCTGATCAGCTTCTTCTTGATCGATGTAGCCAGCGTTGACCATGTTTTGTAGAACCGTATTGCGTCGGTTGGTCGCATTCTCCAAGGAAGAGAGTGGATTGTAGAGTTCAGGTCCTTTGAGCATCCCCGCCAAGGTTGCTGCTTGATCCAGGCTTAGTTCACTCGCAGAGATTCCGAAGTATTTCTGACTAGCATCCTCGATTCCCCAAATTCCATTTCCGTAGTAGGCATTGTTGAGGTACATTGTTAGGATTTCTTCTTTGGAGTACGCTTTTGTTAATTCTAAAGCTAAGAAGAACTCTTTCGCCTTCCGCTGGATGGTCTGGTCTTGGGATAAATAGGCGTTTTTAGCCAACTGTTGGGTAATCGTAGAGCCACCTCCGCTACGACCCGCCGTTACAATGGCTAACGCAAAACGACCGTAATTGATACCGCTATTTTCGTAGAAAGAGCGGTCCTCAGTTGCCACCACTGCCTGTTGCAAGTTTGGATTGATGGCTGTTAATTCCACATAGGTCCCCTTACGACCGGTAAGACTCCCTGCTTCATCGTCATTGCGGTCATAGATAATGGTTGTGGCTTTGAGGGCGTTTTGTAAATCGTCAACATTGGCAGATTTAGCGAGGAAAAAGAGCCAGCCTCCAACAATCAAACTAAAGGATAAGATGAGAATGAGGAGGATTTTGGTCAGGTGGTAGCGCCGCCAAAAGCGGCGAAAACCAGTCCAGAATCGGCTTTTTTTCTTAGTTGCTATGCGACTGTTCTCGCTATCCTCAGATTCTTGAGATGAGGGGTCTGTGTAACCTTCGTTTTGGTTGTTTAACGTTTCGTCTTCGTGTTCGGTAGCCTTAAAGAGCTGTAAAAATTGCTCAAAGGCGGATTTTAGTCTATTCATAGGGCTATTGTATCAATTTCTCCACAAGTGAACAAGAAAATGCCTTAGCTTGCAGCTTGCTTTCAGTTTTTCTTAAGCTTTCTTTCTGTTACAATGAAGATATGAAGATTAGCATTACCATTCCTGTTGCCTGGACAGGTCTTACTATCAAACAAGTTTTGGAGGAGCAACTGCTGATTCCTCGAAAAATCCGGCATTTTCTAAGAATGGATAAGACATTGACCCTGGATGGACAAGAGGTTCATTGGCAAAGTATCGTTGTAGAGGGGCAACTCTTGGACTTGGAGTTTAAGGAGGACTGGTACGACTCCCGCCAAGTTCAAGCTGGGCAGGCGAATCAAGTGGAGGTACTCTATGAGGATGAGCATTTAATCGTCGTCAACAAACCAGAAGGGATGAAGACCCATGCCAATCAACCTGGTGAAATGGCCTGTCTAAATCATGTTGTGGCTCATACTGGACAAACCTGCTATGTGGTTCACAGGCTAGATCAGGAGACCAGTGGTGTGTTACTGTTTGCCAAGAATCCAGTGATTCTTCCATTGCTCAATCGACTGTTGGAAAGACGCGAAATCAAACGGGAATACTGGGCTTTGGTACAAGGGAATGTTCCACAAAAACGGCAAGTTTACCGAGATCCGATTGGTCGCCATCGTCAGGACCGCCGTAAGCGTAGAGTGGATACTAAGAATGGTCAGAGGGCAGAGACCATGGTGACAAGGCTCAAGTCGGGGCGGAATGTGACCTTGGTGGCCTGTCAGTTGGCAACGGGACGGACACATCAAATTCGGGTGCATTTGTCTCACCACGGTTATCCCCTTTTGGGGGATCCTCTTTACCATCCCCATCCAGAGGGTCGTTTGCTGCTCCATGCTCATCGTTTAAGTTTTGTTCATCCTCTGACACAGGAGGCTCTGGTTCTGCAAGCTCTATCGCCCAGTTTTGAAGCAAGTATAACGTTTGCATTAAATCGCTAATTTTTGTGAATTTTCTTGCTTTTTTTTCTATAAAAGAGTAAGATAAGGGAGATAAAAAATTGGAGGAAGTAGGAATATGTCACATATTCAATTCGATTATTCAAAAGTGCTCGACAAATTTGTAGCTCCACATGAAGTGGACTACATGCAAGCACAAGTTTCAGCAGCTGACGAACTTCTACGCAAGGGAACAGGAGCTGGAAGTGACTTTACAGGCTGGTTGGACCTTCCTGAAAATTACGACAAGGAAGAGTTTGCGCGTATTCTTGAAGCGGCTGAGAAAATCAAAGCTGATAGTGAAGTCTTGGTTGTTATCGGAATTGGTGGATCTTATCTTGGTGCGAAGGCAGCGATTGATTTCTTGAACAATCATTTTGTGAACTTGCAAAGCAAGGAAGAGCGCAAGGCACCACAAATTCTTTACGCTGGAAATTCCATCTCTTCTACTTACTTGGCAGACTTGGTTGAGTATGTTGAAGATAAGGACTTCTCAGTAAACGTAATTTCTAAATCAGGTACAACTACAGAACCAGCGATTGCTTTCCGTGTTTTCAAGGAACTTTTGATTAAAAAATACGGTCAAGAAGAAGCCAATCGCCGGATCTACGCAACAACTGACCGTGAAAAAGGTGCGGTTAAAGTAGAAGCTGATGCCAATAACTGGCAAACATTTGTTGTACCAGATGATGTCGGTGGTCGTTTCTCAGTTTTGACAGCTGTAGGACTGCTTCCAATTGCTGCGTCTGGTGCAGATATTCAAGCTCTTATGGATGGAGCGAATGCTGCTCGTAAAGACTATGCTTCAGCGGACTTGAAAGAAAACCAAGCTTATCAATATGCTGCAGTTCGCAATATTCTTTACCGTAAGGGATATGCGACTGAAATCTTGGTCAATTATGAGCCATCTCTTCAATACTTCAGCGAGTGGTGGAAACAATTGGCAGGAGAGTCAGAAGGAAAAGACCAAAAAGGAATTTACCCAACATCTGCAAATTTCTCCACAGACTTGCACTCTCTTGGTCAATTTATCCAAGAAGGAGCCCGTATTATGTTTGAAACAGTGGTTCGTGTAGACAAACCACGTAAAAACGTGATAATCCCTGAATTTGCAGAAGATCTAGATGGTCTAGGCTATATTCAAGGAAAAGATGTGGACTTTGTAAACAAGAAAGCAACTGACGGAGTCCTATTGGCTCACACAGATGGAGATGTGCCAAATATGTTTGTGACCCTACCTGAACAAGATGCCTTCACTCTTGGTTATGTGATTTACTTCTTCGAGTTGGCAATTGCTATTTCTGGTTACCTTAACGGAATCAATCCATTTGACCAGCCAGGTGTTGAAGCTTACAAGAAAAATATGTTTGCCCTTCTTGGTAAACCTGGATTTGAAGACTTATCTGCGGAGTTGAATGCACGTCTATAATCAAAAGAAGAGGTTGGAGACTTTCCAACCTCTTTTCTTGTAGGAAAGATCTGAGATTCGATGTATAGCTGTTTTGGAATAATCTGAATCTATTTGTCAATCAACTACTGTGTCAAAGTATTTTGACCCCTTAAAAATGAAAAACTGTTACTGGAGCCCAGTCTTAAGGATTTGAATCCTCTTCAAGAAATTTTTAATGAGACTTGGTTATAGAATGACATCCCAGATTTTTCATGCTACATCTGGCTTCTTGCTGCTACTTGTTTTATACTGCATGCTGTTGGACTTTTTGCAGAGGAGTGACTGGACTTGGATGTGTAAATAAAATGAGAGTTGAAGGGATTCGTCATTAGTGTATAAGAAAAAGGGATTGATTGTATCAGTCCCTTTAAGTATTGTTTAACCAGTTGTTTTATTTTTTGCAAAGTATTTTATGACTTTCTAACTATTATATCACAATAAAAAAATTTTTTATAGACTAGTTTTTTATTTAAAAAGTGATATACTATAAATGTGAAAGAAATCACAATTATAAATTGAAAATTGTCATATATTAGAAAAGGAGATTAATCATGAAAAATATGTTTATACAACATAGAAATCGACACTTTTCTTGTGGCTACAGCTCAAGGCTCAAATTCGGAGGAATCACGTGCCCATTCAATGCCATCAAGTGGTACCTATAAATTTAAAGAAACATCCTATATTAGAAATGAACCTAAGATGTCAGCGGCTATTATAGCTCGGTATGATGTAGGGATGACTGTCAATTATGATAAAATCTTGAAGTCTGAGGGTCACGACTGGCTTAGCTACATCTCAAGATCAGGTGTAAGAAGATATATTGCGATTAATTAGAGGAGTTATCAGATGAAAAAAAGTGGTGTTCTATTATTAGCAGTCTTATTGTTGGTAGCTTGTTCGAAGGAATCTAAGGTTGAGAATAAATCAACTAGTTCATCTAGTAGTATTCAACAAGCTAAGAGT
Source organism: Streptococcus sp. 10F2 (assembly GCF_054331515.2). Lineage (NCBI taxonomy): Bacteria > Bacillati > Bacillota > Bacilli > Lactobacillales > Streptococcaceae > Streptococcus > Streptococcus sp. 10F2. The sequence continues at coordinate 23,871 of NZ_JBTGGE020000028.1, forward strand.
TCATCATCTATGAGTAAGAGTAGTTCTTCTAGCTCTAAGATTCGTCTTAAGCCAGCTAGTTCTACTGAAGTGAACTCTGGGGCGGCACTTTCAAGTGAATCGCTAGTGGGAGAGCAAGCGGCTTCTTCTCAACAAGTCAGTCAAGGAGTATCTGCTACTGAATCTGTTGTTACGAGTGAAATTTCCCCAGTTTCAGGGAGTGAGATGGCATCTGCTATGAATGTTGGTGATGCTTTGGTATCAGGGGACTTCTCTTCTGTAGCAGGTACATGGCAGGATGAGTATGGTAATCAGATAACTATGGGTGCAGATGGTTCACTTCAGATTAGGATGGCATCTGGGGATCATATTTCAGAAGAAGCGAGAGCAAATTTGAGTCGGGATTTGTATGTTTTAAATGGGTATGGTTCATGGGATGGAGCAACTTATGTAGTAGCGACAGATAATGGTTATACAACTTCAGCATTACCTCGTTTTTCTATTGATACTCAGAATGGAACTGTGGCTTTAGTTCCCAATGGAGCAGAAACTTATTCAGGAACATTTTCACGTGTTGAATAATTCATAAAAGGTTGGGGCATCCCAGCCTTTTATGCTGTTTTGTCAACTGTAATAGGTGATGATCGTTTCTGTTTAGCATGTCTTTGGCCTCAGTTGTTTCTTATCTGCAACAGATATGGGTAGAATTTGAGATTTATTAAAAAATTTTCAAATTTTATCTTTTGGAAAGAAAGAGGTGGGAGTAGTGGATCTAGGAGCTGGTTTTCTTTTTTAGAATGATTCCTGTTAATTATGGAGAAAAAATAAGTAGATTTCCGAACAATTCTAATAAGAAAGGGTGTTGCGGAAGTGGGACGGATATGTTAAGCTTATCTGTTTTTGCTATACTGATGCTGTGAATATTTTTCACAACATTCTTTTACCAATAGGGAAACGGAGAGAATTTTTCGTTTTTCTAGTATCCTTTCTATTATTTCCAGAAGGAACCCTCATGGGTTCTTTTTTGTATCAGTTGATGTGTCATTGTCTCTAAAAATAAATGTATACCGATTTTATACTCTTTTAGATTATAAACTGTATATGATATACTATTTTTATGGCATACGGAATTGATTTTAGAAAACGGGTCCTTGAATATGTTAAAGAGGGACATACACGTAAAGAAACAGCAGCTTTAT
>NZ_JBTGGE020000029.1:0-23786 GCF_054331515.2 Streptococcus sp. 10F2
TCCTGAACTAAATCCGATTGAAAAAGCATGGGCTAACCTTAAGAAGAAAGTCATAGAGTTACTACCCAAATATAACTCGGTGATAGAATGTCTAAACAATGTTTTTTAAAGTGAAACAACTATAACTATCGAATAATCCTGAGAGATCCTTTAGCGCCCTCCTTGAATAGAAGCCCAAGCTTGTCGATAATCTGCGTCACTTCCACCAATCGCAAAACGATAAGAAGTTACAGGCGCACCGTTTACAGCCCAGTAACTGGTAGTAGTAGCACCAGACACTGTTATTTGACGACCATTGATATCAACCGTACCTGGTGCTTGGCCTGTTGAACGAAGGACAGTTGATCGAATAACATCTGGGGCCAATTCAAAGCGCTGCTCTGTTTTCCAAACTGTTGGATCCGCCTGATGAATAGCCTGAACCAATTGGGCCATATATTGAGAATTATTATTGTAACCACTCATCGTCGACATCGGAGTGTTATCATCATGACCTGTCCAACCTCCCAAAGTCGCCCCTGGTGTTGCTACCATCAGCCAAGCATCCATATAATCATCCGTAGTTCCCGTCTTACCAATCCAATCCGCTCCCGCTAAGGAAGGATTTAGACCTCCTAAACGACTCTTAAAGGTTGTTGTATCACCCGATTGGATAACACCGCGTAACAATTCTTGCATAATTGTTGCAGTCGCTGCAGAAAATACCTGAACAGGCTGATTGGTATGTTCATAAACTCGATCTCCAGACTGAGTATCAATCGCAGCTACGAGGTAACGTTCCTGGTACTGACCATTATTTGCCAACATTTGATAAGCATTCGTATGCCGATCAACGGATACCTCAATTCCACCACCAAGAGGGAGACTTTCGATATTGTAATCAGCAATATCGTAATTCATCTTTTTCATGTAATCTTCAACATCCACACCACTCTCCCGTAGCATTCGATAAGCCCAGTAGGCAGGAATGTTTTCCGATTTATTAATCGCCTCTTGTAAGGGCATCATCGCTGTTCCACGGCTTCCCACGTGCATAATTGGCTGACCACTAGAATAATTTGTCGGATAATTGGACACAATGCTGGCACTTCCCATCATCCCTTGATCAATGGCTATGCCATACGGAAGAATAGATTTAATCGTCGACCCTGGAGATCTGACAGTCTCAAAAGCATGATTGTTCTGATTCGTCTCATAATCTCGACCTCCAACAAATCCAAGAACTGCTCCTGTTGCATTATCCAGAAGAACATTACCAACTTCAACCCGTCCAGTTCCATCATCTAAAACAGATCCATAGTTGGCAGCTGTTTCCTCCATTGCTTGGTGGACAGCTTTATTAATCGTGGTATGGATAACATAGCCCCCACTGTGCAGTTCTTTTGCAGCCAATTCTTGATAAGCAGCTACGGTTGACTCATTTTTCAAATCCCGTTCACTCACCTTATCCCGTTCAATCAAATAACTATACATCGCTTTTTGAGCCTCAGCTACAGCAGTATAATAAAGATAATTATGGGTTTCCCCTTCCGTTGGCTGACCTGGCCTAAAATCGGCTTGGAGATCATAGTCCAAAGCTTCTTGGTACTCTGCCTCTGAGATTTTTCCAGTTCGGTACATATTGTAAAGAACATTTTTTTGCCGCTCTAGTCCTAGCGTCTGATTCTCTTCGGTTTTTAGCGTTCCATCAGCCGCATAAGGGGAATAGACAATAGGGCTCTGAGGAAGCCCTGCTATAAAAGCTGACTGAGGAAGATTGAGATCACTTGCGCTTTTCCCAAAAATTCCCTGAGCTGCCTCCTCAACCCCTGCTATATTTTGACCCTTATAATTCCTACCAAAAGGGGCAATATTGAGATAAGCCATCAGAATATCTTCCTTGGACATAGATTCCTCCAAGGCCAAGGCATCTAAAATTTCTGCCGCTTTCCGAGAAAAAGTCGGTGCATCTCCAACAACTTGCTGTTTGATCAACTGCTGAGTCAGAGTGGAACCCCCACTCGAACTACCAAGACCGACAACAGATCCCAAAGTTGCCCGAATAACAGCCTTAGGAACAATCCCATCATGGTCATAGAAGTTCTCATCTTCTGTTACAATCACAGCATCCTGGACTGAGGCGGATACCTTATCTAAGGTGATTGGGGTCCGCAAAAGATCACTATCAACCTTTTCAATCAAACTCCCGTCAGCATAACGCAACTCGGATTGACCGGCTACTCGCGTCACTTGCTGAACTAACTCATTTCCCTCTAGAACTTGTGCCGTTTGAAAAAGACTAACCGCATATCCCAAACCCACGCCGGCACCTAGTACCAGAAAACCCCAGAAAAAAACCAGCAAGACCTTTAGCAGGAGATACTGTACCTGAAAGACTGTTCCCACACTATCCTTCCAGGTCCACGCCTCCTCTTCCCTATTCCTCTTAGCTTTGTGCTTCACAATGTCTGTCTCCTTTTTTACGTTAGTCCCAATTATAGCAAAATGCCCTCGCTCTTTTCAATTATCCCTTATTTTGTTAAACTGTAGTAAGAAAAATGAAACAAAAAAGGAGTCAGACATGCACATTTTTGATGAGCTGAAAGAAAGGGGCTTGGTCTTCCAAACAACGGATGAAGAAGCTCTTCGCAAAGCGCTAGAGGAAGGACAACTCTCTTACTATACAGGTTATGACCCTACCGCTGACAGCTTGCACTTAGGCCACTTAGTAGCGATTCTCACCAGCCGTCGCTTGCAATTAGCTGGGCACAAACCCTATGCCTTGGTTGGTGGTGCAACTGGACTCATTGGTGACCCATCCTTCAAGGATACCGAACGCAGCCTACAAACCAAAGAAACCGTTGACGGTTGGGTAACAAAAATCCAAGGACAACTCTCCCGTTTCTTAGACTTCGACAATGGTGCCAACAAGGCAGAAATGGTCAACAACTATGACTGGTTTGGCAGCGTCAGCTTCATTGACTTCCTCCGGGATGTCGGAAAGTACTTCACTGTGAATTACATGATGAGCAAGGATTCGGTTAAATCCCGAATTGAAACTGGAATTTCCTACACCGAATTTGCCTACCAAATCATGCAAGGCTACGACTTCTATACTCTCAACCAAGAACGCAATGTGACCCTCCAAATTGGAGGAAGTGACCAGTGGGGCAACATGACTGCTGGAACTGAATTGCTTCGCCGCAAGGCTAATACAACTGGCCATGTTCTCACCGTTCCATTGATTACTGATGCTAACGGTAAAAAATTCGGTAAATCCGAAGGAAACGCTGTTTGGCTAGATGCTAGCAAAACCAGTCCTTATGAAATGTACCAGTTCTGGCTTAATGTCTTGGATGACGATGCTGTTCGCTTCTTGAAAATCTTCACTTTCCTTTCATTAGAGGAAATCGCAGAGATTGAAAAAGAATTCTTAGCAGCTCCACACCAACGACTAGCCCAAAAAATTCTGGCTAAAGAAGTGGTTTCCCTCGTTCACGGCCAAGCAGCCTACGAACAAGCCCTCAAAATCACCGAAAGCCTTTTCTCTGGAAATATCCAAGAACTTTCTGTTTCCGAACTACTGCAAGGGTTAGGTGATGTACCAAACTACCAAGTAACTGATCAAGATAGCTTGAATCTGGTTGATATCTTGGTGACAGCTGGCATTTCCCCATCCAAACGCCAAGCTCGTGAAGATGTGGCGAATGGAGCTATCTACATCAACGGAGAACGTATCCAAGACTTGGACTACCAGCTAGATAACAAGGACCGTCTAGAAGACCAACTCACTGTTATCCGTCGCGGTAAGAAAAAATATTCGATCCTAACATACTAGACTTCACAAAGGCTAGGACCCAGTTTTGGGCCCTGGCCTTTTCCAACCAAAGGAGACTCTATGCTGCCACCCAAACTTCAACGATTTACAGATCCTAACCTCCTCTTTATCTGCCCCCACTGCCATCAAACCTTACACCTTCAGGAATGCAGTCTAGTCTGTGAGAATCGCCATAGTTTCGACTTGGCCAAGCAAGGTTATGTCAATTTGGCTCCCCAGGCCAAGACCTCTCAGCACTACCAGAAAGATTCCTTCCTAGCTCGCCAAACAATCCTAGAAGCTGGACTCTATGACCATATCCTAGAAGGCCTGACTCAGCAAATCGAGAAACTTCAGCCACGATCCATCTTAGATGTCGCCTGTGGTGAAGGCTTCTACAGCCGACATCTGGAAAGCAGCTATTCTAGTAACTATTATGCCTTTGACCTGTCCAAAGACTCCATCCTTCTCGCCAGCAAGGCGGATAGCCGCCAGCACATCAAATGGTTTGTGGCAGACCTAGCCAAGATTCCCTTAGAAAATCACAGTCTCGATTTGATTTTGGATGTCTTTTCTCCAGCTAACTATCAAGAGTTTCAGCGGTTATTACAGCCCAAAGGGACAGTCCTCAAAGTTATTCCAGGAGCTCAACACTTAATTGAAATCCGAGAGATTCTGGGCAAAGAAGCCTACCAGCCCGAGGACATTGATCACCACCTCAAAGAACAAATGCAAATCCTAGACCAGAAAGAGCTAACGGCCACCTATTCTCTAACACCCCAGCTCCGAGAAGCTTTACTAGAAATGACCCCACTGCTCCAACAAGTGAATCTCACAGACTTTGACTGGACCAAGCTAACTCACATCACCATTTCCGCCACCCTCTACCAAGCTCGCTTTTAGAAAGGACGCTTATGAAATTTTACGCAGTCAAAAAAGGACGCCAAACAGGAATCTACACCAGCTGGCCCGAGGCGCAACAACAAGTGCAAGGCTTCTCAGGTGCACAATATAAATCCTTCACCAGCCAAGATGAGGCTCTTGTCTACATGGAGGATAAAGCCCAAGCACCCATCGCCTCTGACCAACTTCAAGCCTACGTGGACGGCTCCTACGATAAACGGAAGCAGGCATACGGTTCCGGTGTCTCCTTCATCTTGAACGGAAAAGAAATCGAAAGTCTTTCCTTTGCTGGAGACCGTGATATCTTCCTTGAATCTCACCAAGTGGCTGGGGAATGCCTAGCCAGCCTAGCCGCCATCAAATGGGCTGTTCTCAACGACTATCCCAGCATCACTATTTGTTACGATTACCAAGGTGTCGAATCCTGGGCCACCGGCGACTGGAAAACCAATAAAGCCATCTCCCAAGCCTACAAAAAAGAATTTGACCGCTACTCCCCGCTCATTCAAATCCACTTCCGTAAAGTCCACGCCCACAGTGGTGATCCCCTCAATAATCGTGCCGATCAGTTAGCTAAAGCGGCTTTGGGGATAGGATAACAAAAGACAAAACTAGGTTTGCTAAAGGAATTAGAAAATAGCTTCGAACAAGCTCACCATAAGCACTCACACAAAAAACGCCGTCTTCCAAAAGGAACGGCGTTTTGGTGTTAACGAACAGATTCAATCTTGTAGGGCAAGGATCCCAGAACTTCTTGATAGTCCTGAACCTGATAGACTATATTGGTTGTCACTTGGGCTAGCTGTTGATCCAGATCAATAGTCACGGATTCTACACCTGCCAGTTTTGAGAAGGCTGCGGTGGTATGTTTAACGCAATTTTGGCAGGATAGTCCTGCTAATTGAACAGTTTGTTTCATGTTTTCTCCTTTATTTCCAACGTAAGCGAAGGGCGTTCAAGACAACGGACACAGAGGACAAGCTCATAGCTAAACCTGCCAACATAGGATTCAAGAGAGGACCTCCGAAGATGTAAAGAAGTCCCATGGCAATTGGAATACCAATGATATTGTAGATAAAGGCCCAGAAGAGGTTTTCTTTAATGATGCCAAGTGTAGCTCGACTAAGGGTAACCGCATCGACTAGACTGAGCAAATCACCTTGGAGAAGAACCAAATCAGCAGCATCCATGGCAATATCTGTTCCAGTTCCCATGGCAATCCCGACCTCAGCTTGAGCTAGAGCTGGAGCATCATTAATACCGTCGCCAACCATGGCTACGAGTTTTCCTTGCTCTTGATAGGCAGCAACTTGAGCAGCCTTATCCTGTGGAAGTACCTGAGCCACAACTTGGGTAATTCCCACTTCTTTAGCAATAGCTTGGGCAGTTGCTTCTTTATCACCTGTCAAAAGAACAACTTCCAAATTGCGTTTTTTCAATTGCCTAATCGCCTCGCGGCTAGTCTCCTTAATAGGATCCGAAACCGCTAGAGCCGCTAATAGAATCCCCTCACGCGCCAACAAGAGAGTAGTTTTTCCAGCACTTTCCCAAGACTGTAAATCCAACTCATGCGGGATAACAACACCCTGCTCTTCTAAGTAGCGACTGGTTCCAACCAAGATCCGTTGCCCGTCAACCTGAGCCTCAATACCACGCCCGACATGGGCTTGGAAGTCATAGGCAGTCCGCAAATCAATCCCCTCTTCTTCAGCTGCCTGAACAAATGCTTGAGCAATTGGGTGCTCACTATGACTTTCGGCGGAAGCTAGAAGAGCCAAAACCTCTGCTCGTGACTCCTCTGCCCAAAGCTCTAGATCTGTCAACTTCATCTGACCAGCTGTGACAGTCCCTGTCTTATCCAACAGTACCGTCTGAATCTGAGCCAAACTTTCCAAAGCCGGACCGGATTTAAGCAGCACACCTTTTTGAGCACCCCGCCCAGTCGTCACCATCATCGCTGTCGGTGTCGCTAAGCCTAAGGCACAAGGACAGGCAATCACCAAGACTGCTATAAAAATCGACAAGGCAAATTCCAGATCTGCCCCACCCAAGAAATACCAAGCTAAACTCGCTAATAAGGCACCTGCCAAGACCAGCGGTACAAAATAACGAGCCAATCGGTCTGCCAAGGCGGCAATCGGAGCTTTTTGTGCCTGAGCCTCTTCGACTAAGGTAATAATTTGAGCCAGCAGAGTTGCTCCTCCCACTTGAGTAACTTGGTAATCCACACTACCGGTTTGATTGAGACTTCCCGCCCAAACCGACTGACCAGCTTCCTTATAAACAGGAAGACTTTCCCCCGTCATCATGGATTCGTCCACATAACCACTACCTGCTAAGACAATTCCATCCACCGGGAAACTATCTCCAGGAAAGACCCGTACCCGATCTCCGACCTTCAAATCCTTGGTCGCAACGATTTCTGGCCCTGCAGTCCCGATACGTGTCGCTTCTTGGGGTGCTAACTGACTAAGTCCTTTCAGAGCACGAGAAGTCTCTTGCTTGGCCCTTGCCTCTAAATATTTCCCTAAGAAAACAAAGAAAATAATGGTTGCGGCCGATTCAAAATAGAGATGGTGGGCAAAATGGTCTTGTCCCTGCAAGACCTGCCAAGTTCCATAGGTCGAATAGAGATAGGCAGCACCTGTTCCCAAGGCAATCAAACTATCCATATTGGGGTGCCCCTGAAAAAGATTGCGCAGACCACGTTGGTAAAAACCGTGCCCTACATAAAGAACGACCGTTGTCAAAAAGAACTGGACCAGGACAAAAGGAGCCCCTTGCGCCAAAAAGCTTGGAAGAGGCAAGCCCCACATGGAACCCATAGCAATATAGAGTAAGGGCAGTGTCAACAAGGCGGTCCCTAGCAAACGCCGACGCTCAGCCTCCAATCGAACTTCCTTGTCTTCCTCTTGAGACTGGCGTTGCTCGATATCCCACTCTAACCTCTGCTCTACTAAATCATATCCCAGACCAGACACCGCTGCCTCCAAGACACTAGCTTGAAAATCCCCTGTCGTTCTCAGAGTCAATTTTTCAGTTGCTAAATTAACCTGCGCCTCTTCAACTCCCTCCTGCTGCCCCGCAACAGTTTCCACCGTTAAGGCACAGGAAGCACAGGTCATGCCTGAAACTTGGTACAAACGTTCTTCCATCTTCATCTCCTTCTAAGCATGACAATCACATTGCCCCGGCAAACAAGAACAAGCCAATTGAGTCGGCGCTGTTTCCTTGGCGGTCTCCGCCCAAGCTACTAGATTCTCCAAGTCAGACTGAGTCAGTTGGGCCTGCTTCAAAAGAGCCAATAAATGCTCTCCATGCTTGGTCTGACACTGATTATCCAACCACTCTTGCCCCATCTTCTCTAACTCCTGCTGCTCACTCGTCACAGCTCGATAAACAAAGCGTTTGCCTTCCACTTGAGCCTCAATCAAGCCCTTATCCTTGAGCCTAGTCAGAAGAGTCTTGACAGTGCTGGGTTTCCACTCAAAATCCGCTTGCAGGTAGTCAATAATCTGACTACTGCCACTGTCTGGATGAGCCCAGAGAACCCGCATTACCTGCCATTCTGCAGTCGACATGATTCCTTTCATAGTATTTACCTCTTTTTCGTTTACACTTGTAGTCTATATTTATAGTTTACATTTGTAGACAGAAAATGTCAAGAGAGAAGTTTGTTTTTTTTTTTTATTCTGAGATCATCCTATTAAAATACCTCTGCTCCTACCCACATAACATATAATTTTTCAGATGTCCTTTTCCTAAATTTAAATAGAATGTCAAAATAAAAGTGGAATTGCTTCCAAAAGTTATCTGAGTAGATAATAGATAAATAATACGTGGATTATAAATTTGATGACGTGATGACTATAATGAATTTCTTTCCCGCTTTTTTTCCTATCAATAAATAAATTAACTGAAATGGATATTAAGAGAATCGATAAGATTAAACTAAGATTATAACTTGGGTCCAATACATAATATAGCGTACAAAGAAACAGGAATAGGTTTAACAATAAGAATAAGAAGGATATTCCCAAGCGGTTTTTATATCCTAAAATTGCCGACACCATCAAAAGAATTGAATAAATTAAAATAATATAAGACATGGATTTCCCTCCTAAAATAAGTCCTGACAAAAATATTTTAAAGCATTCACAAATATTCTACAATAAATATACATAAAAAATATTCTATTTCGTCGACATCCTGATTCATACAACAAATTCGGAGGTGGACCCATGAAAACTCTCAGCTTTTCCCTCAAAAACCTAGTCTAGTCTCTCTGCTTTTACGGTCTGGCCGGTCTCCTTTTCCAGAGCCTCCTGCTATTTTCTTTCCAGTTCAGCTTACCTGAAATTCTATCCTATGCTCTAGGAGGGCTCCTCTACTCTTTCTATATTCAAGAAAAGAAAGTCTATCTCCTCCTTCTAGCAGCAATCTTTTTAACGAACGGTTTTGTTGCCTAATGAGTCACCTCCTGCTGGAATCAGCCCAGTAGGAGGGCTTTTTTATAAACTTTTTTCCAAATGAACCCTTGACAAGTATAGACAAGTCTACTATAATTTGTCTATACAAGCTTAAAAAACGCTTTCAAAAGGAGATCTTATGAAAAACGATGTTTCTAAAATCGTTCAAGCCATTGGTGGCAAGGACAACATCAACAGTGTAACCCACTGTGTGACCCGTCTTCGCTTTATTCTAAAAGATGAAGGGCAAGTAGATGAATCTGCCCTCGATCAAATTGATTTGGTTAAGGGACAGTTCTCTGCCAATGGTCAGTATCAAGTTATCATTGGTCCTGGTATTGTTGACAAAGCTTACGAAGAACTGGTAGCACAAACAGGAGCACAGGCTGTATCTAAAGAAGAAGCTAAGGAACAGGCTGCTCAAGATTTGAATCCTCTTCAAAAATTGGTAAAATTATTGGGTGACGTTTTTGTTCCAATTCTACCAGCTATCATTTCTTCTGGTTTGCTTTTGGGGATTAACAATGTCCTTACCCAACCTGGAATTTTTGGAGCACAATCCATTGTTGAAATGTATCCTGGATTCGCTGGATTTGCTGGTATCGTTAACTTTATCGCAGCAACTTCCTTCATCTTTATCCCAGCTCTTGTTGGTTGGTCAGCAATGACCCGTTTCGGTGGTTCACCACTCTTGGGAATCGTTCTTGGTTTAGTACTTTGCCACCCTGGATTGACTTCTCAATATGCCTTGTTTGATGCAAACACTGGCGGACTTGCTGAAATTCCAACTTGGGACCTCTTCGGTATCCCAGTTCAACAAATGAACTACCAAGCACAAGTTCTACCATCTCTCTTTGCGGCTTTCATCTTGGCTAATGTTGAGCAATGGTTGAACAAACGTGTTCCAGATAGCTTGAAACTCTTGGTAGTTGCCCCTGTTTCACTCTTGATTACTGGTTTCCTTGCCTTCACAGTTATTGGTCCTGTGACCATGTGGTTGGCGACTCAAATCACAAACATCATGATGGCTATCTTCAGTACAGCTGGCTGGTTGGGAGGTCTCATCTACGGTACCTTCTATGCTCCACTTGTCATCACTGGTATGCACCACATGTTCCTACCAGTTGACCTCCAATTGGTTGCATCTGAAAATGGTACTTTCTTGTGGCCAATCCTTGTGATGTCTAATGTCGCTCAAGGATCTGCTGCCCTTGCCATGATGTTGATTTTCCGTAAAAATAAAGATAACAAAAACGAAAGCATGGCCCTCACTTCTGCCATCTCTGCATGGTTGGGAGTTACAGAACCAGCTATCTTCGGGGTAACCCTTCGTCATAAGGCTGCCTTCCTAGCAGCTATGGTTTCAGCCGGAATTGCCGGAGCCCTTCTAGGTTCTGTACCAGTTCTTGCCAATTCTGTTGGTATCGGTGGTATTCCTGGTATCCTTTCCATCGTTCCACAATATTGGGGTATTTTTGCCCTTGGATTAGCAATTGTAATCGCTCTTCCAATAGTTCTAACATTTGTCTTCATTCGCTTTGAGAAAAAAGACTAAGATTTTTAGGGGTGGGTTTCAAGAAACCCCACCCCTTTTGATTAGAAAGGTATTTTCATGAAAGATTCATTATTTTCCAAAGTTGTTTACCAAATCTATCCTAAATCCTTCAAGGACAGCAACGGGGATGGTTTCGGAGATTTACCCGGCATTATTGAAAAACTTCCTTATTTGAAAAAATTAGGAGTCGACATTCTCTGGCTTAACCCTTTCTATGTGTCTCCTCAAAATGACAATGGTTATGACATCGCGGACTACAGGGCCATCGACCCCCGCTTCGGAACTATGGAAGACTTTGAAGCATTAGCCCGCCAAGCCAAAGAACTCGGTATGGGAATCATGTTAGATATGGTGCTCAACCACACTTCAACGGAACACGAATGGTTCCAAAAAGCTTTAGCTGGTGATGAGAAATATCAAGCCTACTATTACATCCGAGAACCTAAGGCAGATGGTAGCCTACCAACCAACTGGCAATCAAAATTCGGTGGCCCAGCTTGGCAACCTTTCGGAGATACTGGCAAGTACTACATGAATCTCTATGATAAAACCCAGGCGGACCTGGATTGGCACAATCCAGAAGTCCGCAAGGAGCTCTACGATGTTGTCAACTTCTGGCGGGAAAAAGGAGCTTCTGGTTTCCGCTTTGACGTCATCAACGTCATTGGAAAAGATGAAGTCCTTGTCGACTCTATCAATGAACAACAAGAAAAAGCCCTCTACACCGATACCCCAATTGTCCACGACTACTTGCAGGAAATGAATCAAGCGAGTTTTGGACAAGATTCAGATATCGTAACGGTTGGCGAGATGTCCTCAACCACCATTGACAACTGTATCCTTTACACCAGACCAGACCGTCATGAGCTATCAATGACCTTTAGTTTTCACCATCTCAAAGTTGACTATAAAGATGGCGACAAATGGCAAAATCAGGCGATGGACTTCGCAGAATTAAAACGAATTCTCAATGACTGGCAAGTGGGAATGGATCAAGGTGGTGGCTGCAATGCAGTCTTCTGGAATAACCACGACCAACCTCGTGCCCTAACCCGCTTCACCAATGACCAAGAGTATCGGGAAGAATCCGCAAAAATGTTGGCCCAAACTATCCACATGATGAAAGGGGTTCCTTACATCTATATGGGTGAAGAAATCGGAATGACTGATCCCGGATTTACCAGCATGGATCAATACAAGGATATTGAAAGTATCAATGCTTACCAAATGCTCTTGGATCGTGGTTTAAGTGAAGCGGATGCTTTGAACGTTATCCAAGTCAAATCCCGTGATAACAGCCGTACACCAATCCAATGGAATGACCAAACCAATGCAGGTTTCTCAACTGGCCAACCATGGCTAGAGGTGGCTGCAAACTATAAAGATATCAATGTCGAAAAAGAGTTAGCCGAAGGTAGTATTTTTAGCTACTACCAAGACTTAATCCGTCTTCGAAAAGAATTAGCTATTATTCAGGAAGGAACCTATCAGCCTCTCCTAACCGACCACCCACAGGTTTTTGCTTATAAGCGTCAATTGGACGATCAAGAATTGATTGTTTTCAATAACTTCTATGATCAATCGACCACTGTCTCAATGGAAGGTACAGACTATAAGTATCTCCTTGGAAACTATGGCGAGCGAGAAGCTGAACAGTCCTTGGAACTCCGTCCATTTGAGACGGTCGCTTTCCTTAGTCGTTAGCCTATGAATCGTAAAAAATACCAGGTCATCTATGACCAACTCAAAGCAGACATTCGGCAAGGAATCTATTGTCAAGGGCAACTACTCCCTTCTGAGATGGAACTCTGCCTACAATTTGAGACTTCTCGGGAAACCCTCCGTAAATCTCTGCAACTTCTACAAAACGATGCCTACATCCAAAAAATTCGAGGGAAAGGGTCTATCGTTATCTATGATCCTTCCCTCAATTTTGAGTTGGCCAGTCTAACCAGTTTCCAAGAAATCAATGCAGGGCTCAGTCAACCCTACCAAACCGAAGTTGCTGTACTAGAAACAATCAAGGCCAAAGACTATCCAGATGTCAAAACGGCTCTACAACTAAGAGATTTTGATACTATTCTCCGAGTTGTCCGCCTGCGAAAAAAAGGGCCACGAGTCAACATCGTCGACATCGATTTCTTCAATCCCAAGCTTGTACCTGGTATCACGGAAGAAGTTGCTCAGACATCCATTTACCGCTACATTGAAAAGGATTTGAACTTAGTCATTAGTCATTCAGCCAAAACCATCACCTTCCAACCAGCCAATCAAACTCTCCAAGACTATTTCCAACAGCTAGAGCCAGCCTATGTTGCCCTTGTTGAAGCCACTGTCTTCCTAGGGGATGGGCAACCGTTCCAGCTCAACCAATCCCACCACAGACCTTCATCCTTCAAATTCACAAATTTTTCGCGTAGACAATCCTAAAAAGACCGGTTTCTCCTTAAAAGTTGGAGAAACCGGTCTTTATTATATAGAATTCATCTATTATGGCCAATGAATAGCCAATAATTCATTCGTCGCCTCGTATGCTTCCTCAATTCGTGCCTGAGTTTCAAAATCCAGTTGTCCCTCATAGCGGCCACCTTTCAAGAAATCTTCGATAATCAAAGTTTGGTAAAGGTATTGAGGGAAACCAAATTGGGAGTAGGTTCCCTTCTCCACTCGGCTAACCCAGGTTGGGTGAGCTTTGACTGTTTTGATTCGTGTCTGTTGATTCTTTTTCTCAACCTCCACATCCATAAGGACACCTCGCTCAGTCCATTCGGAGTTAGGCATACCATCCATGCTTTCAATACGCTGATTCGAAATAAAATTCCCCATGGAGTAGATAATGAACTTGTTCTCGCCATCTTTTTCAATCGTTTCAGTTGGTTCGGGGACATGCGGGTGACCACCGAAGACCAGATCTGCACCCCAATCTACCATTTTGTGGTAGATGGCAACCTGCTCATCTGTCGGTTCCAAGCGGTATTCCTCTCCCATTTGTGGCATCACAATGGTTATATCAGCTTCTTTCTCGGCCCGCTTAATTTCTGCCTCCATTTTCTCCATATCCAAATCAGACAGAACAGATTCATACTCTTCTGGGCTAAGCCCAGCTTCCAACCCATTAAAACCATACGCATAAGCTAGCAGCG
This sequence comes from Streptococcus sp. 10F2, assembly GCF_054331515.2. Classification (NCBI taxonomy): domain Bacteria; kingdom Bacillati; phylum Bacillota; class Bacilli; order Lactobacillales; family Streptococcaceae; genus Streptococcus; species Streptococcus sp. 10F2. The sequence continues at coordinate 13,867 of NZ_JBTGGE020000029.1, forward strand.
CAATCTTAATGCCATTGACCTCCTTGATGAGCAAGGGAGCCTGGTTACGAGCTTGATTTGGATAAACCCCAAGTGGCTCAATACCGGCTTTCTGGAAAGCCTGCGCTGTTGTCGCCACTCCTTCCAAACCCGAATCTAAAATATGGTTGTGGGCCAAATCCATAACATCATATCCTGCATCTTTAATAGCCTGAACCACTTGAGAAGGAGCATTAAAGAGCGGGTAACCACTCAAAGGATAGTCCGGGTTAATGGTTCCTTCAAAATCACCAATGGCTAGATCAGCTTGATCCAACCAAGACTTGACATACGTGAAATTTTCCGAAAAATCATAACTGCCATCTGCCTGCTCTGCAGAATAGTAAAGAATATCATGGTACAACAAATCGCCGTGAGCCATAATTCGAGCTTGACTAACCTGGCTATCCTCTTGATTTTTCACCAGTTCTTGCACATAGGGACGACCAAAGTAAACCCCTACACCTGCCAAGGTCACAGCAGTTAAAAGACCTGTTATAAAAACTTCCTTTTTCATAAACTCTTCCTAATCTAGCAAGTCTAGTAAGTAACCATAACCTTCCGCTTCCATATCTTCCTTAGCCACAAAACGAAGAGCGGCACTATTGATACAATAACGAAGTCCACCAGACTCTCGTGGACCGTCTTCAAAGACATGTCCCAGATGCGCATCACCTGCCCGGCTCCGAACCTCAATCCGTCGCATACCGTGACTCAAATCTTGGCGATACTGGATCAAGTCCTTCGCAATTGGTTTAGAAAAAGCTGGCCAACCACAACCGGAATTGTATTTATCTGCAGACTGGAAGAGCGGCTCTCCAGAAGTAATATCGACATAGATCCCTTCTTGGAAGTGTTCATCATACTTATTTGTAAACGGACGCTCGGTCGCATTCTCTTGCGTCACAGCGTACTCTTCCTCTGATAAACGCTCTTTCAGCGTTTCTTGATCCGGCTTTTGGTACAGAGCTGGATCAATCAAAGGCTGGTAGGCATCCTCCACATTGATATGGCAATAGCCACCTGGATTTTTCTTTAAATAATCTTGATGATAATCCTCCGCAGGGATGTAATGGCAAAGAGGTTCCACTTCAACGGCCAAGGGTTGGTTACCAAAGTGCTGTGACTGTTCCTTCATCACTTGTTCAATCACTGGCAAATCTTCTGCATCCTGATAATAAATTCCTGTCCGGTATTGCCGACCACGGTCATTCCCCTGCCGATTGACACTGAGCGGATCAATCACTCGGAAATAATAAAGCAGAATTTCTCGTAACCCAATGACTGTCTCATCATAGCTAACAGAAACCGTCTCCGCATGATCCGTTTCTTTTAAGAGTTGGTAGTTCGTTGTTTCTACTTGACCATTCGCATAACCCACGCTGGTCTTTTGAACACCCTCAATACGAGAAAAATACTCCTCTAAGCCCCAAAAACAACCACCAGCTAAATAAATTAATTTCATAGCAACCTCCTATTTAGACTTCCATTGCGTATCATAGTGCACGAGATAATAGGGTCCTTCCCCCATCTCACCATCAAAAATCAAACGATAGCTTCCTTGTGTTCCTGGCTCTAGATTCTTATCCAAACCCTCTTGGTCAAAGGTTATACTATCTAATAGCAAGGGTTCTCCCTCCTCGTCAAACAATTCGTAACTATAGGGATTGACACGGAAAGTATTCCCATGATTATTTTCAACCAAGAGTTCAACCACAACTGCTAAGCCAGTTGCATCATCCCACATCTCCTGATTTTCATCTCTTTCGATGGTCTTAACCGTTACCCGCTCCCCCGTTACAAATTGTCGCGATTTACCAAGTTCTTGCTCGATAACACTTTCTTCTTTTTGATTTAAGCCTAAAAGACGAGCATATTGCTCATTTTCCTCAGCTAGACCTAAATAAGAAAAGAGCAGAATCCCAATTCCCACCAATAAGAATACATTCAAGCCTACCAAGCTAAGAATCCAAATCCAGTAGGGCTGAGACCTCAAGGTCTTTTTGTCCGTCATGCTGGACTCACCTCCTTCATCTTAATTCGTAGAGCCAGAAGAGCTCGACAAACTCACACCAGCTTCCTTCAAAGCATCTTGGTATAGACGATAGAGGGGATAAGCGATTCCTGCATCCTGCCCTTGACGAATAGGAACAGAAATGCGATAAACAAAACCATCAGCCCGACTCCACTGGGCACCAAGCACCTTCGGTTGACCATCTAATTGACTAAAGCCCTGCAATTGCGACTGGTTTACTTGCTCCACAACCCTGTCCACTAATTCAAAATCCGTCCCTGGTAACAAGGGCAGATCTAAAGTAAGAGAAACCTCTCCCCGAGAGCGATTACTAACAATGAGAATCTGTCGATTAGGGATGTAATAAAGGGTCCCATTGCTATCACGAACCTGGGTCGTTCGGATCCCGACATTCTCGACTGTTCCGGACAATTTTCCAGAGCCATTCGGCAAGGTTACATAATCTCCTACATCCAACTGTCTTTCCAAGAGGATAAAGAAACCATTGACCATATCCGACAAGAACCCCTGTGCTCCAAGACCAACCACAACCCCAGCCAAACCAGCTCCAGCTAAAAGTGAGGACACTGGCAAACCAAGAATGGACAAAACCCAATAAATCAAGAGAAAATAGAGGGCATAATTGAGTACATTGTCAATCAAACGCAAGAGGGTTTCTTTGCGAGCTGAATGACTTTGCATCAACAGCATAGATGGAGCTAGTAGGCGATGGACGAGAGCATGAATGAGCTTTTTCCCAATCCAAAACAAGAGAAATAAAAACAATAAGGAAATCGATTTAGAAACAAACTGATCTAAAATCTCCTCCCACTGGACCTTTTCCAAGTATCTTAATACTAGGTTTTGCATAAAACCTCCTTTTCCCTATTATAACACAGGGAGGGACTTCCGTTTTATTCAGTCCCCATCAAATCCTCTTATGATTTCCATAAGTTTTTATAAAAAAGAGATTGAAAGTTGCGAAAATTCCAAACTTTTTTCATAAAACCTAGAAAATCCATTGACAGAGGGAATTTCTTATAGTAGACTATTTTAAATAAATTTATAGGAGGTTTCAATCATGAAACGTTACATTCAGGCCTGGAATAGAGCCAGCCTGATCAAGCGAATTGCTATTGGGGTTGTGATTGGTTTTGCACTCGCCCTCATCGTTCCGTCTTGGTCAGCTATCGGAATCCTCGGAGATGTCTTCGTAGGTGCTTTACGAGCAGTTGCTCCGCTCTTGGTTTTTGCTTTGGTTACTAACGCTCTTGCTCAGCACAAAGAAGGTGGCCAATCCAATATGAAAACCATCATTATCCTTTACCTATTCGGCACGTTTGCTGCTGCTTTGGTTGCTGTGCTTGTCTCCTTCGCTTTCCCAACAACCTTAACACTAGCAAATGCGGCTACGGATATCGCACCGCCTAGCGGTTTAGCTGAAATTGCACGTAACCTCTTGCTCAACATTGTAGAAAACCCTGTTAGTGCTATTTCCAATGGTAACTACATTGGGATCCTTGCTTGGGCTAGTGTCTTTGGAATTGCTATGCGTCAAGCTAGCAAACAAAGTAAGGAATTACTACAAACGGTTGCAGATGTCACTTCAACTGTCGTTGCTTGGGTCATCAACCTAGCACCGTTCGGAATTCTAGGTTTGGTCTTCAAAGCTATCTCTGAACAAGGTGTAGATGCCCTTCTTGGTTATGGACAATTAATCATCGTAATTGTCGCAACAAACCTCTTTGTAGCTTTGGTCATCAACCCAATTATTGGATTTGTGATGATGCGTAAAAATCCATATCCACTAGTCTTCAAAACTCTACAAGTTAGTGGTGTAACTGCCTTCTTTACTCGAAGCTCTGCAGCCAACATCCCTGTAAACTTGAAACTCTGTGACGAACTTGGATTGGATAAAGATACCTATACAATCTCTATCCCTCTTGGAGCAACCATCAACATGGGTGGTGCTGCTATTACAATCACAATTCTTTCCCTTGCTGCAGTTCACACGCTTGGAATTCCTGTAGACTTCGGAACTGCTCTGCTCCTTTCTGTTGTGGCTGCCTTATCAGCCTGTGGAGCTTCCGGAGTTACCGGTGGATCTCTCCTCTTGATTCCTGTGGCATGTAGCCTCTTTGGAATCTCTGGTGACATTTCCGCACAAGTTATCGGTGTCGGCTTTATCATCGGTATCATCCAAGATGCCTGTGAAACTGCCCTCAACTCTTCAACTGACGTTCTCTACACTGCCTATGCAGAATGGAGTGCTTGGAAGAAAAAAGAAGCTTAATGCTTGCAATCCCTCTGGTTAACCAGGGGGATTTTTTGCATCCTTCACAATCACTCTATTGAAGACTCCAACAACATACAAAAAAACATTGATTCCAAAAGTATTTGCACAGGCCAAGATTTCAAGACTGAAAGGCGAACCTACTCCTTTATGCGCACAATCAAAAAGCCGAGACTTTTCAATCTCGACTTTCTATCTAAATGCTTAAGCTTTCTTTTGTTTATCTAAATATTTCTTAGTCTCCATCACAACAATCGGACTAAGAGCCAAGAGGGCAATCAAGTTTGGAAGAACCATCAAGGCATTTACGATATCTGCAATTAACCAAATAACATCAACGGTCAAAAAGGCTCCTAGGAAAACAAAGGCTACATAGAGAGCTCGGTAAATCCAAATAAAGCGAAGGCCAAATAAGAATTCAAAACAACGCTCACCATAATAGTTCCAGCCAATAATCGTTGTAAAGGCAAAGAGAACCAAGAAAAGCATCAAAAGAATCGCTCCAAAGTTCCCAAATACCGTCGAAAATGCCGCTTGGGTCAGACTAGCTCCATTGACATCTCCTGCCCAAACACCAGTAATCAAGATTGAAAGACCGGTCAAGCTACAAACAATGATGGTATCAATAAAGGTACCTGTCATCGAAATAAGACCTTGTTCTACAGGAGATTCTGTTTTAGCAGCCGCAGCCGCAATCGGTGCACTCCCCATTCCAGATTCGTTCGAGAAAACCCCACGCGCAATTCCGGTTTGGATAGCTGTTCGAATCGTCGCACCTGCAAAACCACCTAGAGCTGCAACTGGTGTAAAGGCACTGGTAAATACCAATTCTAAAGTCGGAAGCAATTGATCCACATTCACAACCAGAATTGCTCCTGCAGCCAATACATAGACTAAGGCCATAAAGGGAACAACAGCTGTTGAAATTTTTGAAATACTTTGAATCCCACCAAAAATAGCAACAGCCACAAGAATCGTTAAAATAGGACCTGTTACTTCTGAGCCGATCCCTAAACCAGTTTTAATCGAATCAGTAATGGAAGATACCTGAGTAAAAGTACCAGTCGACAGAAGGGCTGTTAGTACGGCACCTCCTGCGAAGAAATTGGCCAAGGGACGCCATTTCTCTCCCATACCATTCACAATATAGTACATCGGACCACCTGATGCTGCCCCTTTTTCATCTTTTACCCGATAGCGAATAGCCAAAACACCCTCAGCGTATTTAGTCGCCATTCCAAAAAAGGCAGCTACCCACATCCAGAAAAGGGCACCTGGGCCACCCATCTTGATGGCTGTGGCTACCCCAACAATATTACCAGTACCAATGGTCGCAGCTAGGGCTGTACTCAAGGCTGCAAAACTGGAAATATCACCAGTACCATTCTTGTCATCTGCTTTAAAAATCAATTTCAAGGCTCGTGGGAGTTGGGTCACTTGTAACATTCCCAACCGGAAACTGAGAAAAATCCCTGTTCCCACTAACAAGATTAAAAGGGGTGGTCCCCATACAAACGCATCCAATTGCGTCAAAAACTCTATCATGTCTACTCCTCTCCTCTACTCCAATCTCTCACAAGATTGGAGCCTCTCTAAAAAACTGTACCCCCCATTTTAAAACAAGACGCCCTCTTTGTCAATTTCAAACACATTTAAAAATGGATTACACATAAAAAGTCTGGGATGACTCACTCTATGACATCATCCCAGACTTTCTACTATTATAGAGAAGCTACAATCTCTTTAATTTGCTCCTTCGTATGTACGCCTGCTACTTGTTTAACAACCTCACCATCTTTCTTGAACATCAAGGTTGGAATGGACATAATACCAAATTCACGCGCAGTAGCTGGATTTTCATCCACATCCATCTTCACAATTTTCAACTCAGATTCATCGACTTCACCCGCCAATTGCTCCAAGATTGGAGCCTGCATACGGCAAGGACCACACCAAGTAGCCCAGAAATCAATTAACACAAGACCTTCTTTAGTCTCTTCTACAAAATTTGCATCGGTTACACTTTGTACCATATCAAACTCTCCTTTTCTTTCTTACCATTAGTTTACACCAATTTGAAAAATAATGACAGAATTTGATACGCCTTTACCTTATTTAAAAATAGCAATGGTAGCTCCAGAACCTCCAGCATTTTGTGGTGCATAAGCAAAGGACTTGACCTGCTTATTCCGGCGAAGGTATTTCTGAACCCCCTCGCGGATGACCCCTGTTCCAATTCCGTGAATAATATCGACCTGAGCCATATTATTGAGCAGGGCTTGGTCAATAAAGGCATCCAGTTCTTCCATAGCTTCCTCATAACGCTTACCACGTAAGTCTAGACGTGCCTTAGCTGCCTGGCTCTTAGTCCGTTTAACTGTTGACACCTTCTTAGACTTCGGCTGATTAGAAGAATTTTCTTTTTGGATAGCTTCAAACTCATCTTCTCTTAATGTCATCTTCATTAAACCAACCTGAGCTTCCCAGCGACCATCTTTTAATTGACGAACTAAATTGCCTCGTTGACCATAATGACTAACAAGGATTTCCATTCCTACTTTAGGAGCTTTCTTCTTTTTAGCCCGATTAAGAACCTTGTTTTTAGAAAGATCAACCGTTTCTGGGGTTAATGCTTTCAGTTTAGCCTTGGCTTCAATCACCTGATGCGGTTTGAGCTGGGCACCTGCTTGCAGATTTTTCAGAATTTGGTCACTCTCTTCAGTAGCTTTTGCGACAATCTTCTGAGCCTCCTCACGAGCAGCATTGAGTTCAGCTTCCTGTCCTCGTTCCAATTCAGTGTAGAGCTTTTTCAAAGCCCGATTCAACTTGTGATTTTCCTGTTCTAAATCCCGAATCCCTTCTAGCCGTTTACGACTCTCTAAGGTCTGATCTTCCAAACGCTGGATAATACGGGAAACATCCTGATCGTGATCAAGCTGACCTTCCGCCTGAACCACGACAACTTCCGCTAAACCTAAACGTCTAGCTATTTCAAAGGCATTGGACCGCCCTGGAACTCCCTGCATAAAGCGATAAGTCGGCCGCAAACTTAACGTATCAAATTCCATACTGGCATTTTCAACAGCTTCCGTCTCAATTCCATACGCCTTTAATTCAGGGTAATGGGTTGTTGCCATCGTTTTAATTCCCCGCAAGCGAAGATCTTCCAAAATAGCAATTGCCAAGGCTGCTCCTTCTTGCGGATCTGTCCCTGCTCCTAATTCATCGAACAAAACCAAGGAGAGAGGCGTTGCCTGCTCCAAAATGTGAATAATATTCGTCATATGACTCGAGAAAGTAGAGAGACTCTGCTCGATGGACTGCTCATCACCGATATCTGCAAATACTTCATCGAATACCCCGATCTGGCTACCTTCAGCAGCTAGAATCGGCAGACCTGACTGCCCCATAAGTTGCGCTAGTCCCAGGGTCTTAAGCATCAGCGTTTTTCCCCCTGTATTAGGCCCTGTCATCACAATACTACTCAAACCTTTTCCAAAATGAAGATCATTAGCGACTGGCTGCTCTAATAAGGGATGACGAAGTTGAAGCAAGCGGATGTCGTTTTGGCTAGAAATACTTGGGATATGGGCTTGACGATCACGCATGTATTGATACTTAGCCGCCAAGAAATCGAAATGACCCAAGAGCCAATGATTATTTTGGAAGGATTGCACTTGAGGGCGAAAAAGATTCGCCAATTCTCGAAGAATTCGGCGAATTTCATACCGTTCTTCTGCTTCTAAACTAGCAATCCCTTCATTCATTTGAATCAATTCACGAGGTTCAATATAAACCGTGTTCCCTGTAGCCGAGATGTCTTGCACAATCCCTTGAACACGATTCCGAAAACTCTGCTTGACCGGCAAAACATTGCGACCATTTCGACTGGCAAAGAGAGGATCTGCCAAATAATCCGCTTTCTTCTTCAGTAATTCCTGCATCGTTTGGCGCAAGTCACGATCTGCTTGGCGCAAACGACGGCGAATCCCTAGCAATTCTTCACTAGCAAAATCCTCAATGGTGCCGTTATCCGCAATAGCCTGCAGGGCACCTTGAAATTGTGGGAAAGTCTCTAGATTTTCAAAATAGGCCGTTAGATTGGGAAGATGGATATCTTCCAAATCTAGATAAAAATCCTTCAAAAGCTGACTGCCTCTCAGCATAGCTTTTATATCTTGAAAATCAGCCACCTGTAATTCTGCTTCCAACTGCAAACGTTTCAGAGTTGGCGTCAAATCTCCTAGACTCGTAATGGGCAGAGTATGGCCTGCTTTGCCTAGCTCCTCCATATCGCTCAACTGATCAAATGCCTGTTGAATATCTTTGACATTAATCATGGGTTCCAGATTAGCTAAGGTTTTCTGCCCTTCTACCGTCCGAAGATAGGGGGCTAATGCACTTTTAACTTCTGTAAACTCCAAACTTTCATATATTTTATGATTCATTTTTTCTCCAAAAATCTAAAAAAGAAAGAGCCTGTTCCCAAACTCTTCCATATTCTTTAAAAGCTACTCAGAACACTGCTCACCCAAAGTGGACGAAGGACAAGATGACTAAATGGGGAGAGGTTCATCATAAATTGGACCAAAAAACTGGTACTGAGAGTGTCTTGAACTCCGGCAAGGGGAACCGTTGCGACAATAAAAATCAGCATTTCTAAACGGAACCAGGTTAAAAGAAGGGAAAGACCAGCAGATATCAGAGAAGCTGGTACACTATCCCACTCCCGTTTCCAAGGAGAAAAGACTAGGAATGTCGCTAAAATACGGCCAACCATCCAAACAATCGTAAAGACCATCACAAATCCGAGACCACTATAAAAAACTTGGTCCAAATCAAACAAAATTCCTGATTCAAAAAAGAGGGCCTGACTTCCCCTGCTAGGATTGGCATAGGGAATCCACAGGCTCAAAAACTGAGCCGCCTGAGTATAGGCAACGGATGCAATCAGAAAAGAAATCAAAAAAAGAATCGTCTGGCCAATTTGGTGGGCCAAACCGCGCTGATAGCCTAGATAAAAACTCCAAGCCAAAACCAAAAGAATGACTACATCAAGCATAAATCACCTACTTAGCCTCTTCTTGATCTTCCTGAGCACGCTCCATTTCTCGGTTCAACTGCACAGATAGCGTATTAATCGCTAAAAGCAAGGCTAGGGTCTCATCATCCGCCTTGGGCATCTGCTCTTTCAAAGCCTGGTACTTTTCTTGTGCGAGACGTTCAATCTCTTCCATAAAAAGATTATCATATTCCGTTGTTAATGTTAGGGTTCTTTTACCAAAAGAAAACTTATATCGATTTAAATTTGCCATAATATCACCTTTTCATCATTATAACAGAAAGAATAAGGCTTGTCATTTGCAAAATGGGTCTCATTTCCACCACTGAATACGGCTAAAATATGATACAATAGTTCCTATATGTTAAAGTAGCAAAAGATTGATCTGTCCAATAATCAGGAACAGATTCCCGAGTTTATCAGTTTATGTTGTAGCCGATCCAGTTCAATTACTTGATAGAACTGGATTTTTTTAAAGCTCTCGTTAGATTTTGTTTGTGTTGTATGCAGTTGTATGATATAATGGAAACATG
>NZ_JBTGGE020000030.1:0-21860 GCF_054331515.2 Streptococcus sp. 10F2
TCCAGAATTAAATCCCATTGAAAAAAGCTGGGCTATTTTAAAAAAATCAGTTACAGAATTACTTCGTAAAATGGACTCTATAACTGATGCAATAACATACTATTTAAAAACTAAATGACTATAAAACCGGCTTCTCTCCTATTAGAAGGAAAGAAGCCGATTGTATTTTATCAAGCTTTTTTAAAAGATAAACGTAAGTGATGAATACTCTGCTTTTTCTTCACCAAGCAATACAACCAATACAACATCGGGAAAATAGCAACTACTTTAACCACTAAAAGACCTGTATAGACTACCTCATTTTCCAAAATCGGTGGTAAATTGGAACTCAAATTATTGATAAAATGAATCATCATAGGGAACCACATATTTCTGGTTTCATTATAAACAATCCCTAAAATAATACCCAGGACAGCTGTATAAACAATTTGAATCGGTATTGAGTGCCACAATCCAAAATAAAACCCCGAAATCAAACTAGCCTCGGAAATTTGAAGAACAGTCGCAAATCAAGGAAGCAAGTAGATGATAGATAAAATAGAGCACCTCACTTCAATTTCTGAAGATCTTTTTTTGCCCCCTTGGCCAAAGCACCAACAATTTTGTGAGGAATGTATAAGGCGTCCAAATAGGCCATATCTTCTGGGGATAGCTCTAAACCAAAAGCTCCAAGATAATCCTCCAAATAAGCTTCTTTCGTCACACCAAGAATTGGACTGTGCATTCCCTTTTGCCAAAGCCATGCCAACGCAATCTGACTGCGGCTCCTGCCGTATTTGTCAGCTAATTCTGTCACACGCGCCACAATTTTCCGGTCCTCAAGCTCCGTACTATCATACTTAGCACGTGCACTTAGATCAGCTTGACTTCGTGCAGTATCCGCCGACCAATTACGCACAACCCGACCGGCTGCAAACGGACTATAGGGCACCAAAGCCACTCCTGTTTCCTGACAGAAAGGAATCATTTCCCGTTCTTCTTCCCGATAGAGAAGATTGTAATGATTTTGCATAACGGAAAAAGGAGTCCAACCCCTCTTGTCTGCCACATATTGGGCCTGTTGGAATTGCCAAGTATACATACTAGATGCCCCAAGATAAAGGACTTTACCTGAACGAACTAAATCATGGAGAGCCTCCATAGTCTCTTCGATTGGTGTTTCATAATCCCAACGATGAATGTAAAGCAGGTCAATGTAGTCTGTCCCTAATCGTTCTAGGCTCTTTTCAACCTGGTGGAAAAGAGCTTTTCGCGAGAGCCCCGTAGTATTGGCACTAGTGCTTTGTCCATCACCATAGAAAGCTTTGGTCGCAATTACTACCTCTTCTCTTTTAGCAAAATCCTTCAAAGCTCGACCTAGAATCTCCTCGCTAGAGCCATATCCATAAAAATTGGCAGTATCGAAAAAATTGATTCCCATATCCAAGGCCTTCTTGATAATCGGACGACTAGCAGTCTCATCCAGTACCCACTTAGCATGAAAACCACGCGCCGGATCGCCAAAGCTCATACAACCCAAGCAAAGCTTGGAAACCTCCAAACCAGTATTCCCTAATCGTGTGTATTCCATGACGAACCTCCCATTCTTACTGCTCTCAGTATAACGGGAAATAGGAGACGACGCAAGAGAAATTGTGATATTCCAGCGTAAATGATACACTTGATCACTACAACCGTAACAAATAGAATTTAAAAAACTGAACAAAGAATGACTTTCACATCACTTTCTGTTCAGATCTGTATTCTATGTAACATAGTATCCAAGGCTCGACACATTAATAGTCAAATATCCGATGCCACTTTGAATTCACTTCCCATTTCTCTTTTTCTCTATGTATTGATATAAAATGGCAAAAAAACACCCGATTGCAGCAGGTATAACCAATAAATCAATTAGTAAATCCATACAAGCTCCTTTCAACCTATCTAAATTTCACATTCAAAAAGCGAAATCCAGCCCCTCATAGAAGAAGAGCTAGATTTCACAAATACAATTCTCAACTTCAATTTTTATCTTTGCAATTTTTGGATTTTTTGTTTAACTTCTGTGGATGTGCTAGGAGCCAGATAAAGACAATAAATGTTCCTACAAATCCGTAAAATCCATGTTCAACGAACCATTTTAGAGTTTCCATTTGTAACTACCTTCCTACTTATCCCCACCAGCAAGTAGCGCCATAACCTGCAGCTGCACCAATACCACCTGCAATACCTCCGGCAACTGCTCCAGGGACTGCTCCTACAACGGGTAGGGTCACACTTCCACCAGTAGCGCCACCAATTGCACCTCCAACAGCACCACTGACAGCCGCATTCCCTGCACCACCCCAAGAGCAGCCACCTCCTAAAATGTCCATCATGACATCTAAGGTAAGCAGTTGAGCCTCATTGTAAGTAAAAGTAGTCATGGCAATGACCTCCTAAAGATTTATTTGTCAGGTAGCAACCCGACCCCTAGAGTTTAACACAGCTCCAGTACTTTCTAACCTGAATGTTCTAGAATGTTTTGAAAACGTCCTGAATGGCATTTTTTCGAATTACCTTATCTAAAATAAATAAGCTTATATCTTTTTGCCCCTTCTATATCCCCTTCAGATTGACTATCTACTTAAAAATCGTGAAAATATAGTATCTATATGACCTGATCGCCAAAGACTGACTTTTATGAGATAATAGACTACAATCAGCCAAACTAGAATTTAAAAATCAACGAATACTTCGACAATAATCATATCGCATTTAGGAGTTTTTACGATGCCCAATTACCATACTGAAAATATTTACACTTGTCCCTACCTAGCGACTCAAAGCGTCCTATCAGGAAAATGGAATATCTTACTCCTACACCATATCGAGGAAGGGCCAATCCGTTTCAATGAACTGCACCGTCGCTTAGAAGGAATTTCCCAAGCAACTTTGACCAAACAGCTCCGTCAACTAGAAACTGACGGTCTCATTCTGCGGAAAGTATATGCCCAGGTACCCCCTAAGGTTGAGTATGAATTGAGCGACATTGGACGTGAATTCAAGCAGGTTTTGGGGCAAATTGAAGTGTTTGGGGAAAAGTACATCGATTTTCTTAAAACAAGAAAGCCAAAAGCGGCGCATTAAGTTCCTCAAAAAAGACCGTTCCAAAGTTTCTAAACGGAGACTGGAGCGGTCTTTTCTTATCTAGATTTGAAAAAAGACAATAAAATATCAGCTAGAATAGAAGTCAGTGTAAGAATCCATAAGACACGACAAAGATTTTTTGTACTTCGACCTCTCGAATCAAGGACTGGTAAGAAAATGACCTATAGGCGTTACGACTAAAAGGGGCAGGTATTTCCTCTAAATAACGATTTATCAACTGAGAATCTGATATTTAGAATTTACCATAACTCAGGAGCTTTCTAACCCAAATGTTCTAACATATCGTGAAAACATTCTGAACGGTTAAAAATCTAAGTTCACGTCTGAACTTCTAATTTTTAGTTAGTGAAAATTCTTTGGAACTGCTTGAATGATAATCCAAATTCCTGAGAGGTATTTCTCTTTATCCCCATTACTTCACTAAAAGATAGTATCTTTCATAAAAAATCGTACTTGTTTTTTCTTTTGTATAGGATAAAATGATAGACATAGAAAACCTCAAAGGAGAAGGATATGTACAATTCAGAATTTGAATTGGGAGCTGTTGCTCTCAATGTCCGTAATCTTGAACTTCAAAGCCTCTTTTACCAACAAATCCTTGGTCTCAAGGTGCTATCTGAAACACCTGATCAAGTTGAGTTAGGAGCTGACGACTCGATTTTAATCCGGTTGTTAAAAACAGAACAAGAAGGGGAAGTTGCGGATAGCTACGGTCTCTACCATCTGGCCATTGTACTACCAAGCCGTGAAGATTTAGGAACCATTCTACGCCACTTTATTGATAATCAGATTCCCCTACAAGGGGCCAGTGATCATGGCTATAGTGAAGCTATTTACTTAGCAGATACGGAAGGCAATGGAATTGAAATTTACCGGGATCTTCCGCAAACAGACTGGGATATTCGTGAAGATGGTCGGATTGTCGGCGTTACCGAACCGATGGATGCAGATACTATTTATAGCCTCGGCCAAACAACTGAAAATGGTTACCAGATACCTGCTGGTAGTCGGATGGGGCATATCCATCTGTCTGTCAAACAAAGTGAAGCCGCTAGCCGCTTCTATCAAGAGGTTCTAGCCCTTGAAGATAAATTCTCCATGCCCACAGCTTCCTGGTTAGCTTCTGGTTCTTACCACCACCACCTAGCTGTTAATGAATGGGGAGGTAAAAATCTGAACATGCGTCGGGAAGGTTTACCGGGGCTTGCCTATTACACAGTTATCTACAAGCAGCCTGAACATTACCAAGCTACCCTCGCACGCGCCCAAGCCGCTGGTCTCGACCTCGAACAAACTACCAATACGATGACCTTTGTAGATGTGGACGGCATTAAAACTCTACTCCTTTTAGCATAAAAGAATTTCCCCTCACCGGTTGAACAGTGAGGGGCTTTTAGGCTAGGATCCAGCACTTTCATAAGCATCGAGGCCCTTCTTCCATATTTTTAAAGATAGGAAAAAGAAGATGATTGAAATTAAGAAAAGACCCCCAATATTGAACCAAACATTGGTCCCCTTTAAAAAATAGCTAGCTGGATAATAGGCGGTAAAAGCAAAGGGAACTAGGAAGGAAAGAAACCACCGAAAAAGCGAGTTATAAATAGCGAGTGGGTATTTGGCAAAATCATTAAACATGTAAAAGATATAAATGATGGCCCCTGATTGCTTGGTCCAGAAAGAAATCGAAGCTGTCGCAATTTTCAAAGATGTATAAATTAAGGTTGCAAAAGGAATACTAAGTACAAAAAGAAAAATCTTAGTTCCTGTCCATGAAATACTTGGAACCGATGTCGAAAGTAACAGTATTCCAACCAACAATTCCCCTAAAGCATCTACTTGAAATTTTTCAACTAAGATATGAAATAAGGGATTGAGAGGCCGGGTTAAATATTTATCAAACTCACCCTTTCGAACCATCCATATTCCCAAATTCCACAAATTATCAAAAAACAGATGATCAATCCCCTTGGGAATCAAGGAAAAGCCATAGATAAAGGCTATCTGCTGAAAAGTCCAGCCCTTAAGAGCAGGAATAAACTGAAATAAGACCTGAAGAAAGAAGATAGTTAGACCTTGCGCTAAAAACACACCTAGGATTCCAATCAAAAAATCTGCCTTGTATTCCATCATTTGCTTCAAATGCTGCCGGATAAAAATTAGGTGCATACGTTGATACTTCTTCATCCTAACCTCCTTGAATGATGATATGAGATTGGATGCATTTCCAAATTAATTGAGAACAAGCAACCATGACCAATAGCCAAAAGACCTGCAAGCAACAAGCTATGACCACTTGCTCCAGTGTGTATTTACCAAGTAGAATCATCACAGGAGTGTAGACCAAGGATGAGAATGGTAAGAGTTGAAGCACATCTGCTAACAAGGGAGGTAAAAAAGCTAGGGGAAGCAGGCCGCCTGATAAAAAGGCTACCAAGGAATTCTTTAACAGATTGGTTCCCCAGAGATTCTTTAGAACAAAAGCTGAAAAACCAAAACACAAATTAAAATAAAAATTTATCAAAAAGGCCAAAATTAAACTAAGCAAGTAGACAAAACTGACCAGTACAACCTGAACAAAGGGCGTTCCTGTTAGCAGTTGAGTAATAGCTACCAAAGCCATGAAAGGAAAGCCGATTGTCACTAAGAGGATCCACTTACTTCCAAGTTCCGTAAAAAGAAAGGAAGTCGCAAAGTGAACAGGCCGAAGCAAGCGCATCACAATGGATCCCTCCCTCACTTCTTCTCCAATCATAAAATACGAATCGGATTTGATCAGTAAGGTGGTTACAAAACTCATTAGAATATATAGGGTCATATCGGTTCGATCAAAGCCTCGAATCAGAGCCTGCGAGGATGCATCAAATACCGCCTTCCACAGATAGAAAGCGACAAAGGCTCCCATAACATCACCGATACGCCAAAGAAAAAAATTTAACCGATAGGTAATCATCTCCTGCATTCCTGCACTGATAAAAGGCTTATACCGTCTCCACAATTTAGTCATGCTAGAGCTCCTTTCGATAGAAGCGACGAATAATTTCTTCGATGCCCGTGTCTGCCATTTTCAAGTCTCGAACCGCAAAATCTGAAAAGGTAGCTTGAATCAAATCAGCAGTTTGGTAACGTGAACTGTCATATTGCATGGTCAAGAACAGTTCATTCCGATCAATCTGGATATCTGGAAGTCCCATAAACCTCGATTGTTGTTCTCCTTGTCCTGGATAGAGTTCAAAAATCAAGTTTTTCATTTTTCCAAATTGTGTCTTGAGTTGATGGACTGTCCCATCAAAAATTTCCTCCCCCTTATCAATCATAAAAATACGGTCACACAACTGCTCAATATCGCTCAAATCGTGAGTTGTTAAGAGAATAGTTGTTCCTTCCTCTTGATTAATCTGAGTGATAGCTTTCCGGATATTGTCTTTGACAGAGACGTCCAAACCAATGGTCGGTTCATCCAAAAAAAGCACCTGGGGATTATGCAGCAAAGAGGCCGCAATATCCGCCCGCATCCGTTGTCCCAAGGACAAGGTTCGCACGGGATCTTTGATAAATTCCTTTAAGTCGAGAACTTCATTTAAGAACTCCATCCGTTTTCGGAAGGCCGCATCTGGTACATCGTAAATTTCCTTTAGGACTGTATAGGTTTCCTGCAGGGCCAAATCCCACCAGAGTTGAGTCCGCTGACCAAAAACAACCCCGATATCTCGTACATACGATTGCCGGTTTTCTTGAGGAATCTTTCCATTAATGCAGCAATACCCCGATGTTGGCTTGAGAATCCCCGTCAACATTTTGATGGTCGTGGATTTACCGGCACCATTAGCTCCAATAAATCCCAAAATTTGCCCCTTAGGTACCTCAAAGGTTAAACCTTTAACTGCTTCAAAGACCTCTTTTTCAGGTCGTACAAAGGACCGAATGGCTCCTTTTAAACCAGGCTCTTTTATCGTCTTGACAAACTCTTTTCGCAAATCCACTACTTCAATCATAGCCTTTCACACCTCCTTAAAATATAGGTTTAGAATATATGTGAAAACGCTTCTTTGAACATCAGTATACACCTTTTCTATAGAAAAATACACTAGAAATAAAACGCTTTCTAGTGTACTCTTTTCTTATCTCAGTTTTCCTTGACTCATACTGATATCATTGATCAAATCCATTCGTTGTTTGGCAACAACTAGGTCTTGAGTTTCTACCAAATAAGTTTGGAAATGCTCGCTCTGACAGTGGGCTTGGTAAGCTTCTGGACTGGCATAAACTTCAAAGAAATACCAGACTTGTGGCTGTTCACAATCTTTAACCGCATACATTGCTAAGACTCCCTCCTCCTCGTGTAAGGAGGTTCTCATGTTTTTTAAGACACTTTGTTCAAAAACTTCCTGGTCTTCTAGCTTAATCTCTACTTGGGCAAATCTCAAGTCATGATCGTCTGGCCCAACCCAGCTATTTGAAACTAATTTTTCCTTAAGGAAAACAGGGGTTACCTGGTAGGCCTTCCGTTCGCTTAGTTTCGACCCTGCCTTAGAAACATAATTTTGATAATGCTCCGATGCTCGGTGGGTGGCATAAGCTTCTTCCCCTTCATACACTTCAAATACAATATAAGCTCCTGGTTGATCCGCACGTTCCGCAACAAACATTGCCAGAGTCCCAGATTCTACACGGTGAGAAGTCTTTACATTGTGAACCCCAACCTCATGTAAGAGCAGCTGATCCTCAGCATGAACGCCAATCTGAAATACATTTACTCTCATTCAATCATTCTCCTAAAGTTTTGGGAAAAAATGGCATCCTTGTCCTGGTCAGCAATTGGTAACTGACTAATGGCCTCCACAATCACTTCAGTGGCTCCAGCCGGTGCGATGCCAAGAGGAGCGTCCGTGCCAAAGAGGACATGATCTGAGCCAAAGTACTCCAGTGTTAACTCAAGGGCCTTAGGATTTCCCAAAATAGCCGTGTCGACATAAAACTTGTGAAAATCCGCAACTTGCTCCGGTGGTAAGATATACTGAATCCGCTCACCAAAGAAAGGCACCATAGCTCCTGCATGATGAACAATGATTTTCAAATTCGGAAAATCTTGGAAAATCCCTGCCTGCACCAGCTGTAACATGGCCTGGGTTAATTCATATTCCCAAGAAAAAACAATGTTATTATCAGGCTTGCGCTCATCAAAAATCGGATGCAACCAAATCGGTAATCCCAAGCGATGACAGGTTTCAAAGATCACCCGATAAGACATATCCGCAATCGACTTGCCCAAGGCACGTGTGAAAAGCTGGACTCCTACCAATTGCTCAGACTCCACAAGCTCGTCGAGAATCTTCACAGCCTCCTCCAGATTATTCATTGGAATCATGGCGACACCAGCAACATACATATCTGCCTGATGAGCCACTACTTCTGCCAATTCAGCATTTGCCTCACGACAGAGGCTTGCAGCCTGAACTGGATCCACATAATCTTCTGGATTGACATTCACATAAGAAATAACCTGCCGGGTCTCCCCATCCCAAAATTTCCGCCGTTGCTTCAAATCCGTCAATAAGGGATGTTGGATAAAAGGGAAGATTTCCGGTAGTTGCGGATGAATCTCCAACATTTTCTTGTAAAAATTAGGCAATAACACATGGGCAAATACATCAATTTTGGACATCTCGTAAACTCCTTCTCCTATTATCTTACAAAAGGACACTTGCATCATTGGTGACTCTTAATAGTTCCTAAGACTTCCTTGTTATTCCCACTTGGCAACTCTCAAACGATCTTATTGTTGACATAGACGGAGATTTCCCACATAACCGTCAGCCTCCCTTAAGTATTCGCTTTTAAACCAAACGCTTCGTTCCAAGAATCGAGCCATCCTAGATTACAAAACCATTATACACCAAGTATAGAAATCAACATCCACTTACAACCATTTTTATATAGAAGGTCATTTTCCCAGTTAGACATTCAAATCTACTAGTTTGAAAACACAGGAAATCCCCGCTACTTCTAGAGTTACGGGGATCCTTACTTTGGATTATTTATCTTCCTCTAGAAAAGCTAGGACTTCTTTTGAAAATTCTTCTGCATACTGAAAGATTGATCCGTGACCTGCATTTGGATAGATGATAAGTTGGCTATTTTTGATCTTCTCATGCATGATATAGGAATTTTCAGTCGGCACCTGCATATCCTTATCACCATTAACAATCAGAGTTGGTTGGGTGATAAAGCTCATGTTATCTTGAGATTCTTTCCCCCAACGTTTAATCGCCTTCAACTGTGTCAAAAATCCTGGGACATTCATATCCTTATCTGTATCAACAGCTTTCCTCTCTCCCATACGATTCAAAACTTTTTCTGCTTCTAGACGACCTGCTTCATCATGATTGTAGAAAATGTAGCGTTTTGGATCCACACGCTCTAGGCCAGCTTTCAGCATATAGCGAAAGGTTTTTCCTGTTACCTTATCAACTTCAACACCGCCACGAGGACCTGTTCCTGCAAGAATCAAGCGGTTGACCAAGGAATTATCAAGACGGACGATTTCTTGGGCAATAAAGCCACCCATAGAAAGGCCGAGCAAGTTGATTTTCTCATGCCCCAAAGCCTTGATAATCGCAACGGCCTGCTCTGCCATTCCTGGAATAGTAGGAGCTACCTTGCCTTGACTCGCTCCGACTCCAGGTAAATCTAGGACGATGATATGCTCTTTTTCCGCCAGTAAATCTAATAATTGGGGATCCCAGTTGTCCAAAGTTGCAGCCAAATGGACTAACATGACTAAGGGCAGTTTGGACTTGCCCTTGCCTAGTTCACGGTAGGCAATCTGATTGCCAGCAACAGTAATGTATTGATTTTTGGTTGTGATATAAGACAATAAGTACTCCTACTATTTAAAACTGAGGACTGTTTTTCCTCGTGAGCGGCCATTGGCTACCTTATCTAAAGCTGCATTAACTTCTTCAAATGGGTAAACCGTATCAATTGATGGTTTGATCTCAAGCTTGCTGAAAATATCTGCTACCTCTTGCAACTGCTGGCCATTGCTTTCTACGAAGATGAAATGGTAGTTCACACCGTAGCTTTCCGCCATCTTGTCAAACTTGCGACCGACCAAACCAAAGAGAAATTGTTTCCATTTTGGTAGATTCATACGTTTGGCAAAAGCTCCATTTGGCATGGCACGAAGAGAAACCAGATGTCCACCTTTCTTCATGATTGTCATTTGCTTCTCCGTCTCAGCTCCACCTAGAGTATCCAAAACATAGTCAATTTGGTTAAGAGTTTGTGTGTAGTCTTCTGTTTTGTAATCAATGAATTGATCAGCTCCTAAGGCTAGAACACGTTCCGCATTCGCTCCATCACCATTGGTAATAACCCGTAAACCTTTTGCCTTGGCAATCGGAATAGCCATCCCACCGACACCACCTGTTCCACCTGAGATAAAAATCGTCTTGCCTGCCTCTGCCCCCATCAACTCTAGAGCCTGCATAATCGTGAGAGCCGTTAGAGGGACTGCAGCGGCTTCAGTATCAGAGAGATAGGCAGGTACCTGAGCTAATGCCTCAGCATCAACAGCCACATATTCTGCAAAAGCTCCGATACTGTGCAAAGGAAGTCGGGCAAAAACTCGATCTCCCTTCTTAAATTGAGAAACTCTTGCTCCAACTTCTTCGATAAAACCAACTACCTCATTACCAGCTGTCTGTGGTAATTTATAGGGAACAATCATCTTAACCTCACCACGAGAAATCATATTGTCCAAGGGATTAACACCGGCTGCGGTAACCTTGATCAAGACCTGATTTGCTGCTAATTGCGGTTTCGCAATATCAACCAGCTTGAGTTCGATTGTGTTTTTATTGTAAATTGAGTGTTGTGCTGCTTTCATATTTCTCTCTTTTCTAATCCTTCTTGTTCTTGTATTTGATACAATTCTATCTTGCTATTCATAAAATCTGACCTGCTAACAAGTCAGATACGGCGTTTATTGGCAGTTTGATACAAATTATCAATAACATCGTCCAATGTCTTATTCGATAATTCCTGCTCCAAATACTTCTCAACATTTGAAAAAATTGGTGCCATCGCTCCTTCAATATGCTTGCCGACGGGACAATCTCGATTAACATTTTGATGAATAGGAAAAAGACTGATACTATCAATATCTTGTGTCGCAAAGTAGATCTCTTTCAAGGAAATCTCGACTGGTGTCTTACTGAGTTGATAACCCGTTCTTCCTTGATGGGATTGAATGAGATCAGCATTTTTCAACAACGCAATCACTTTACGAATGTAACTAGCATTGGTTCCAACACTTTCTCCTAAAGCTTGAGAACTGAGCATTTCCTTACTCTCACTAATCATGGTTAAGATATGAATAGCAACCGAAAATTTAGTATCCATTATTCTTCCTTCTCTTTATCTTGTATCCGATACAACAACAAGTCTACCATAGAGTAATCTTCTTAGCAAGACTTTTCTTTATTTTTTCAAAAATGAACAAATAAGGGTTGAATTATTGACGTTGTCCATCTAAGACAAAAGAGAGAGTCTGATCAATATGGTAGGCATGAAGAGCAGAAGCATAACTTACTAGCTCAGTATTTAACTGTCGTGCTAGATTCTCATAGAATTCCTGACGAGCAGTTTCATTCGCAAAACCAATAATAATAGAAGCATGTAAATGCTCTTCCTTAGGATTATCATGAGCGACATTTGGGGTATCCCAAGTAGCCTTATTCCATGGTAGATAGACTTGCGAACGAACCTCCGTTACCCCAGAGACTTTCGCCAATTGGCTTGCCATTGTATCATTGACAAAGGCCTTGAAACTCCCACTGCTTACTTTGTCCTTTCTACGAATATAGAGTACATCTCTCAGTTTTGTCTCCTGTTGACTAGCCGTAGTATACCAACGTGAGCTATAAGGAAATCCCATATGCATCAAGGTCCTACGAAAAACATTGACTTCATCCTCAAAAGCAAGGGCAGTCTGATGACGACCACCGATTGGAGCCAAGAGCTTCTGATAGGTGACCTCTGCAATCCCATCAATACGACGATCCTCAGAAACAACAGTTTCTAGTCCTTCTATCTGCGGCCAAAAACTATGTTCCCTCTCACTCAAATGCTGCTGACGGTATTCCAGCAGACCGGGTGAAGCTGCGATAATCTGAGCATGACCACCACTCCAGTAGTCCATCCCCTCCTGACGAGGTTTGTCTTGACGCATCCATAATAAAATCGAAAGTGAAAAACGTTTCTCAAAATCGTTTGCCATAGAAATCTCCTTTTGAACTTGTACTTCATACAAGAACAAGTCTATCAAATAAATTCCTTGCCCGCAAACGATTTGCTTATTCATTTCAGATAAAGATATAAAAAAGACCCCTCCAAAATAAATTTTGGAAGGGATCTCGTAATCGATTTTGATTAAAGCTAGAAGCTATAGCTTCGCTTTAATAATCTCGTTACAATACTCTATTATTTAAGAGTTACAGAAGCACCAGCTTCTTCCAATTTAGCTTTGATTTCTTCAGCTTCTGCAGTTGCAACGCCTTCTTTAACCATTGCTGGAGCTCCGTCTACAAGCTCTTTAGCTTCTTTAAGACCAAGACCAGTGATTTCACGTACAACTTTGATTACGCCAACTTTTTTGTCGCCAGCAGAAGTCAATTCAACGTCGAATGAATCTTTAGCAGCACCTGCATCAGCAGCACCTGCTGCAGCAACAGCTACAGGAGCAGCTGCAGTTACACCAAATTCTTCTTCGATCGCTTTTACAAGATCGTTAAGCTCAAGGATTGAAGCTTCTTTAATTTCAGCAATAATGTTTTCAATGTTCAATGCCATTGTGATTTCCTCCAAAATAAATTTTTAATAATTGTATGTCTAATAGACTAGGCAACTTGGATTAAGCTGCACCTTCTTTGTCGTCTGCAACTGCTTTGACTGCAAGAGCAACGTTGCGAACTGGCGCTTGAAGTACAGAAAGGAGCATTGAAAGAAGTCCTTCGCGGTTTGGCAATGTAGCCAAGGCCATGATTTCATCTTTGCTTGCAACAGCGCCTTCAATAGCACCACCTTTGATTTCAAGTGCTTCAGCTTCTTTAGAAAAGTCATTCAAGATTTTTGCTGGCGCAACAACATCTTCATTTGAAAATGCAACTGCAGATGGTCCAACAAAGACATCTTCCATTCCTTCAAGTCCAGCTTTAACAGCTGCACGACGAAGAATAGAGTTCTTGATTACTTTGTACTCGACTTCGCTTCCGCGTAGGTTACGACGAAGAACTGTATCTTGCTCTACTGTCAAACCACGAGCGTCCACAACGACGATAGATGCAGCAGCTTTCATTTTCTCAGCAACAACATCTACTAATTCGGCTTTTTTAGCAATACTTGCTTCACTCATTGTATGTTTACCTCCGTTTTTATTTTGCTTGGGATAAATAAAAAATTCGCACCCAAACCTAGACACGAAAGTACAAATCGTTATGATCCTTCTTGATTTTTCACTGAAATGAAAAACTTAGATTATGGAAATACGTTTTGTCCTCGGTAGGATTTTTATGAGTTGAACTCCCCTACTGTCTTAGGCAGTTTTTTCAAACCGTTAATAATCTTAACACATTCCTTTTTAGAATGCAACACTTTTATCAAAAAAAATTAAAAAAGAGACGACAAGGCGTCTCTAAAGATGTTTCAAGTATAGATTACCTAGGAAATTGTCAAGCTGAACTGATCTGAAAGTCATCATAGATAACGTTTTGTGAAAAGTATTTTTACATCATATATATGAATCAATCCAGTCTCCGTAAAAAAACTCATTTTCCAAGTACTGATTCCAGCTCGTATTCACTGATTTCTCATGTCTTTTAGCAATTCCTTAGCTAATTGCAAATTTGGCTGAGAACTTTTTCGCAATGCGGCCACCAAATCAGGAACTTCCTCAACTTGGGCACCTGCATGTAAGGCTAGCGATTGAAGCTGTAATTTCATATGCCCCGATTGAATCCCAGTTGTCACTAAGGCTCTTAAGGCAGCAAAATTTTGACAAAGACCGACAGAGGCAATGACAGCCGCTAATTCTTTGGCGGTCACTTGTCCTAGAATATCGAAAGAAACAGAAACTTTGGGATTTAGGCCAATGGAACCTCCTACAGTCGCAATAGGTAAGGGAATCGTAAGCTCTCCCACAAGGTTCTCCCCTTCAATCTTCCAAGTTGATAAACCTCTGTAAGCTCCATCTCGGCTAGCATAGGCGTGGGCACCAGCTTCAATAGCACGCCAATCATTCCCTGTTGCCACAACAACCGCGTCAATTCCATTAAAAATCCCTTTGTTGTGAGTTGCCGCTCGATAGGGATCTTCTTGAGCCAACAAGCTAGCTAAGGCTATTTTTTTAGCTAAATGGAGAGCCTCCTCTTTGTTCATGGCAAGATGAGCAATCGGAATTTGACAACGGCTATTTACTAATGAATCCGTAGCATAATTAGACAGAATCCCCATCAATGCCTGACCCTGACTGATAGACTCTAAAGGCTTCTTAAGAGCCTCCAACATAGTATTCAAGATATTAGCTCCCATAGCTTCTTGAACATCTACATGGAGATAGACAATCAGAAATACTCCTTTGATCTCAACTGTCACCCGACGTGCTCCTCCACCTCTTTTAACTATGGAAGAATAGGCTTGATTGGCTATCTGAAGAAGTGCTTGTTCTTCTTTCTGGATAGATTCTTTGGCTCTTTCAACATTTTCCACTTCAAAAAGTGCCACTTGCCCAATCATCTGGCGTTTGTGAATACGTGTTTCAAATCCGCCTGAACGACCAATCATTTTTGCTCCAAAAGATGCCGCTGCCACAACAGACGGTTCCTCTATTACCATTGGAACTGAATAACGATGGCCATCTACACAAATCTCTGGCAATACCGCAAAAGGAAGAGAGAAGGTCCCTAGATGATTTTCAACCATCTTTCCTGCAATAGTTTCTGACAGGTTGGTATCTTCTACTAAAGTAGCCAAGTTCTCCTCTGTCAGCATTTTTTCTTTGTGTAGAATTGCAATTCGGTCCTGTCTTGATTGCTTATAAAAACCTGAAAACATTAAACTAATTTCCTTTTCTAAAAGGGGACTGGAATCTAAATTCCGCCCCCTTTTGATTCATGATAAATCCGTTTAAACTCGACTACTTTCTCTAAAGCGTAAGGACTTTCATCTGGGGGTAGATTGATGGAATTACCAGCTGTATCCAAAGCAATCTCTTCAAAAAAGATTTTTTCATACTCCTCAACTGAAATTTTTATCCGTTTGTTTAAATCAGCCAAGCGATCCTCTTGGAGATAATTCCTATAGCCCTCTACCAAGTAACCACTGAAAATTTCACAAACAGCGCCACTTCCATAGCTATAGAATAAGATTTCATCCCCAGCTGTGAGTGATTGAGAATTTTCAAGCAAGGATAAAAAGGAAAGGAAAATCGATCCTGTATAAATATTCCCAACCACTTGATTGTAGATAATCGCCTCATGGAAACGCTCAGTGAGACGAATCAGAGTTTCTTCATTATCAGCAATGGCACGCAACCCTTTTAACCCCTGTTTCGGGAAGGGAATATGTAAACACATAGCCGCAAAATCTTCAAGTTTCTTGCCAGTCTTGTTCTGGTAATATTCAAAGGTGGTTGTCAAACAGTCTGTATACTGCTCCGTTGAGTATTTACCGTCCACACGTGGGTATTTATCATCATTGGGTCTCCAAAAATCATAAATATCTCGTGTTTGGAAAACATTATCTGAATTTAGAACCAAGATGCTTGGATCTTCTGTTACAAGCATCGCCACAGCGCCAGCTCCCTGAGTTGGCTCACCACCTGATGCAATACCGTATTTCGCAATATCACTCGCTATCACTAACACTTTTGACCCAGGATTCTGAGCAATATGCGTTTTGGCAAGACTGAGACCCGCCGTTGCCCCATAACAAGCTTCTTTCATTTCGATTGAGCGAGCAAAAGGTTGAATCCCCAGTAGACCATGAATGACTACAGCTGCTGCTTTACTCTGATCCACACTCGACTCCGTCCCGACAATAACCATATCAATGGCCTGTTTGTCTTCTTCCGTCAAAATCGATGCAGCAGCTTGTGCCCCGAAGGTAACAATATCTTGTGTTACGGGAGCGACTGCCATCTCCGACTGAAGTAGTCCAATCTTAAATTTATTAGGATCGACATTCCGAGCTGCAGCTAAGTCAGCCAAATCCAATACAAATTCTGGAACCGCAAAGCCAATCTTATTAATTCCGATTTTCACCATATCTTCTGTTTTGACTCCTCATTAACGACCTTGTCCATTGGAAATAATCAAGGAAATTCCT
This sequence comes from Streptococcus sp. 10F2, assembly GCF_054331515.2. Lineage (NCBI taxonomy): Bacteria > Bacillati > Bacillota > Bacilli > Lactobacillales > Streptococcaceae > Streptococcus > Streptococcus sp. 10F2. The sequence continues at coordinate 16,516 of NZ_JBTGGE020000030.1, forward strand.
TGACCACCTCCAATACAAAGTGAGCAGAGTCCTAACTCCTTTTCTTGTTTCAACAATTCATGGATGAGCGTCACCAAGATACGACTTCCACTAGCGCCAATTGGATGTCCAAGCGCCAGAGCCCCACCATTCACATTTACTATTTTTGAATCTAGCTTGAGTTCTGAAATAACAGGTATCGCTTGAGCCGCAAAAGCCTCATTCAACTCAACCAAGTCTAGATCCTCAGTCGTCAAGCCCACTTTCTCAAGTGCTTTACGAGTTGCTGGAACCGGTCCTAAGCCCATATAGGCTGGATCTAGACCGCTTGTTGCATAGGACTCTATATAAGCTAGAACTTCTACGCCAAGTTCACGTGCCTTTTCCTCAGACATTAGTAATACTAAGGCACAGCCATCATTAATTCCAGAAGCATTTGCGGCAGTGACAGTTCCATCAGGTTTAAAAGCTGGGCGTAAAGTTGCCAGTTTTTCGATTGGAGTTAAGCGAGGGTATTCATCTTCTTGAAAAATACGCTCCCCCTTTCTCTCCAAAATGGTGATGGGAACAATTTCTTCCACAAATCGTCCATTAGCAATGGCTTTAGCTGCTTTTTCTTGACTTAAATAGGCAAATGAATCTTGTTCTTCTCGACTAATGTCAAATTTTTCTGCAATATTTTCAGCAGTGATCCCCATATGAATGTCTTGAAAGGCATCTGTTAATCCATCATTTAATAGGGAGTCTACCAAGGTCATGTTCCCAAATTTATTTCCAAATCGACTGTCTTTGGAGAGATAGGGAGCCTGACTCATTATCTCAATACCACCGGCAACAACAACTTGATTGTCTCCAAGTAAAATTGATTGTGCTGCTAGAAGGACGGACTTTAGACCAGAACCACAAACCTTATTAACTGTATAGGCAGAGGTAGTTTCTGGGATTCCAGCACGAATAGCTATTTGGCGAGCAATATTTTGACCATGTCCAGCAGATAAGACATTTCCGAAAATGACTTCATCCACCAGCTCAGCTGGTATATCTTTTTTCTCCAAGGCCGCTCGCAAGACCTGGGCTCCTAAATCGGCTATCTCAATATCTTTTAAACTACCTCCAAAACTACCAATGGCAGAACGATAGGCAGCAACGATAGCTACTTTATTCATCATAACACCTCAATCAGATGATTTTGAACCCAAAAGTTCAATTCTACTATTATACCACTAATTTTCAGAGAAAGAATCATTCTCTAGACCTAGATAGGTATCATTTCTCATCGTTCTGGTTAGGGCTTAGCCTCCCATGTAAGATATAGTCAACTGATCTCAATTCCTCAATATTCCGGCAGTTTAGGGCACACAGAATGATTCGTAAATCATCTTTCCACTCATTCACAATTTCAATAACCTGCTCAACGGTGTAGCGCTCCACTAAGTCTAACACTGTTCGTGACAGTCCTACTGCTCGAGCACCTAAAACCATACATTTGACCATATCCAAGGGATGTCGGACCCCGCCTGATGCTAAGATTTCAAGCTCATCCGTCAACGATTGGGCATTTAGTAGAGCCTGTACTGTACTCTGCCCCCAATTATCTAAATAACTCCGTTTGCCGCTTCGCTGGTTTTCAATATAAGCAAAATTAGTTCCACCACGCCCTGAAATATCAACTGTTCGAATCCCCATATTCAATGCCTTTTTCATGGTTTTGACATCCATTCCAAATCCAACTTCCTTAAGGATAACGGGGACAGGAATCTGCTGGGCATATGCTGCTAAGTTCGATTTCCACGATTGAAAATGGCGTTCTCCCTCCGGCATTAGTAGCTCCTGCATCACATTCACATGAACTTGTAAAAATAGGGGATTCATTTCCTCTACCGTCTGCATTCCTAATTCTACGGGCTTATCTACACCAATATTAGTCGCACAGAGCAAGTTTGGAAACTCTTCTTTGGTTGGATAAGAATGATCATTAGGATTCTGTAAGGCCGCACTATAAGATCCCGTAACCATAAGAATTCCTGTAGCTTCCGCTACTTGAGCTAACTTGCGGTTCACACCAGCAGCTTTTTCTGAACCACCAGTCATTGCATTAATAAAGAATGGGAATTCGAAATCCTGGCCTGCAAAGTGGGTCGAGATGTCAATATCTGCCAAGTCAAAATCCGGTAAAGAAGAATGGATTAATTCCATATCGTCAAAACTATTATAGGGTGATTGGTAAGCAAGTGCATGTTGGAGATGATCATCCTTGCGATTACTCATGATAGGTCCTCCTGGTACAGTAGTTGAATCCCAACTTGCTCCCAATCTTGGAGCAACTGGTCTAAATCCTCTTTATCAAAGACAAAAGCTATTCCACAATCGCCACCCCCAGCTCCAGAAGACTTAGCAACAGCGTCATATTGACTGGCAATGAATTGTAATTGAGAGAGCTTTGGGGTATAGATAGCAGGACTGAGATTCTCTAGCAACTCACTGATTTGATGCAGACTCTTTTTGACTCCTGCACGATCTCCTTTTAGAAAAGCTTCTTTACAACTTAGAGTTGCTTGATTCGTTGCTTTTAAAAATTCAGAATCAATTTTCGCTTGCACCTGCCGAATCAAATCTCTAGAAATAGCTGGTTGTCGTGTCCAGCCCACTAAAAATTGACAGGGTAGTTGGGGAGTTAGCACTTCAATGTGATACCCCCAATCCAAGTCGAGTGTTTCCTGTAACGAATGATTTTCTAGATAAAGGCGTACCCGCTTTCGATCAAAAGATTGAAAACTAATAAAGGCATCATAAGCTATACAAGCCAAATCTCCCATCGACCCATTATCTCCTCGAGCCAATAAAACATAGGAAGCTAGACGAAAAAGGAGGTCTGGAGACAGCTGAATCCCTGAAAAAGATGCCAAGGCTTTCAAAACCAGGATAGTCACCGATCCACTTGACCCAATACCATATTTCAGGCCATCCTCCCCCATCTTCCCTGAAATTTTCAACTCAAATGGAGGGAGCTCCACCAAATCTATCCCTCTATAACGAGCCCAAACTCTGATGGTATCCTGGATAAGGCTGTAATTCTGATCTGCCTCCATTCCAACCGAATAATCAAACAGATCAGAATAGAGTTGAATCTGCGAAGACGGACGAATCTGTGCCTGCATGTAAATAGGGATATTTTTTATTAAAGCCGTTTGTTTGGGAGTTAAAATAGCATATTCACCAGCTATATAGAGTTTCCCACAAGAAGTTACCTTAATCGTCATGACTTGGGTCCTTTGTTCCTGAACTGATTACTCGATAGCCATAATCCTTTTCAAATATCTGACTTAAGTTTAGCAAATCGGATTCCTTACACAGTACTTTAACATTAGGACCGGCGTCCATGGTAAAGTAACACTCATGGCCTTTTTGACGCAAGCTTTTTACCAAATCCATCGCCTTATAGGACTCCGGTGTTAAATAGTTAAAGGATGGGGTCGCATATTCATTCGTCCGGTGCATTGCCAAGGCATTTTTCTCAGTCAATTGCCCGACTTTATTAAAATCATTCTCTTTCAAATACTGAAGCATGGCCTGGTAATCTTTCTCAGACTGAGCAATCCATTCCTGGAACACCGTTGAAGTGCTACTTGCAATTTTCATCCCTTCACGGCTAGAAATTGGTTTTTTGTTGGAATCCAGAACCAATAAAATCATTCCCAATTTTAAATCTGTTTCTACCTGATAAATCTCGCCAGAATCCTTATCCCAAGCAGCGATAGGCCCAAAGAAAGAGCGTGAAGAAGAACCTGATGCAAATTTAGCTTTTTGAGCCAACTCAGATCTACTGTAACCCGTTTCAAATAATTGATTACAGGCCTTTACCAAAGCAGATAGGCCACTCGAACTAGATGACAAACCTGCAGCAGTAGGCATATTGTTACATGTCTCAACTTTCACATAAGTGTCAGGATTGCTACGATACTGATCAATGACTGCCGAAATTTTACGATGTTCCACTTCATCCTGTAAGACACCATTAATGTAAAACAAGTCCTTATTCGTCTCAGCAGGTAAAAAACTGGCAGTTGTCGTAGTATACAATTGGTCGAGTGTTAGTGAAATACTACTAGTTGATGGAATCATACGTTCTGCATCAGCCTTCCCCCAATATTTGACAATAGCGATATTCGCATAGGATTTGACTGTTACACTTTTTCTATCCATATCTGTTGAGCTCCTTTTTCAAATAATTTTTCACGAATCACACGCGCATCTTCCAAATTAGCTGCAAGAGCTATAACACAGCCACCAAGACCACCACCACTCATTTTAGCTCCCAGAGCACCGGCAACTCGGGCCTCCTGCACCAATTCATCTACAAAAGGTAGACTAACACCAATAGCCATCAATTCTTTATGAGCTAGGTTCATCAAACGTCCGACTTCACGGCTCTGATGTAGCTGAATAGCAGCCTCAGCTTGCTCAGCCAATCTTCCCAAAGTTACTAGATGGGGACGATTCATCTCCTCAAATCGTGCTACCTTATTAACGGCTTCACGAGTATGCCCCTGAATACCTGAATCCGCAATCACCAAATAGGCATCCAAGGCGACTTCTAACCTGTCAAATCCAGTATCTCTACTAAATTTGATAGGTGTATCAGACAGACATGTTTTCGCGTCAAGACCACTAGGATTGCTGTGGGCAATCTTTTCGGCTTGATGGACTAACTGCTCTAATGTTTCTTCAGACAGGGATTCTTCAAAATAAGCATAGACCGCTCTAATAGCAGCTATCGATACAGCTGCTGAGGATCCCATTCCTCGTTTTTGAGGAACCTTTGAAGCGACTTTATAAGATATCTTGGCCTCCAACTGATTTAAGGAAGAAAGAGCCGCAAATACGGCGGTTGAGAGGGAATCTTCAAAATCAAATGTTAGCACTTGACTAGCAGGTTGAATCCTGCAAATAGCCTCAATTCCTAGTAAGGGGAGCGCAATAGCTGAATAACCATACACTACTGAATGCTCTCCCATCAAAATAATTTTACCATGGGAACAGCCCATACCCCTATCTAACATTCCTTACCTCACATCCAACTAGTTGATTATCCCTTTTATTATATCATGCTTGCAGCAAACTCTAACAGAGCAACCCATTTTCACACAGTAACCGTCTTAAACCATTTACAGTTTCCACTTTATGAAATCTCCCTTGAGATAAAAAGAAAAGGCTAGGAAAACTATCCCTACCTTTTCAAACTCCCGAGTTTATCAGTTTATGTTGTAGCCGATCCAGTTCAATTACTTGATAGAACTGGATTTTTTTAAAGCTCTCGTTAGATTTTGTTTGTGTTGTATGCAGTTGTATGATATAATGGAAACATG
>NZ_JBTGGE020000031.1:0-21731 GCF_054331515.2 Streptococcus sp. 10F2
CTATCCCTTCCTCTCCCCGCTACCTCACGATAGTCAGGCTTGGGAGTCGCTATTGGGTTCACCGGTAGCAGGTGCCCACAGAGGACTTACACCTCAGATGTACGACATGCCCGTCGTACTAAAAAAAGAGGTTGAAAAGATTCAACCTCTAATAACTAAAGCAACAGCAAACCAGGTTTCAAAGAAACCTTCTTTCATACCATAAGATTATTTTTGAGGAACTGTAATTCGTCCCGCAATAATATCTTCCTTGGCTGTTGAAACGGCTGCCTTAGCATCTGAGGAAAGTTGACCCGTTACAAGGTTAACACCACCCACTTTCAAACCATAAACCGTTGTTTGATTCCCAGGGAAGTTTCCTTGACTTGTCTTTTCTGCAATATCTTTTAAAGCTGCTCCAACTTCTTTAATCGTTGAAGTCAAAACAAAGTTTGCTTTTTTTCCATCTTTGGAAGTGTATTCTCCATCAGCTGATTGATCCTGATCCACACCGATGACCCAAACCTTGTCAGCTTCATCTCGTGTCTCATTCAAATCTTTTGCTTCTTTGAAGACTCCTGCTCCACTTCCACCTGCTGCTTGATAGATAACGTCAGCACCACCGGCATATTGTGCCTGCGCTAAAGATTTACCTTTAGACGCATCGGTAAAAGAGCCTGCGTAATCTACCTGAACTTTGATATCTGGATCCACAGATTGGACACCAGCTTCAAAACCTTTTTCAAACCGTTTGACAACCTCGGATTCAATACCGCCAATAAAGCCAACTTTTTTTGTTTGGCTCGTCTTCGCTGCTGCTACACCTGCTAGGTAAGCAGCTTCTTGATCCGCAAATGTTGCACTTGTTACATTATCCTGACCTTCAATAACCTCATCCAAAATCACATAATTGATTTCCGAATGATCTTTGGCTGCCTGCTCAACTGCGTTTTTAACAATGTAACCAATACCAATAATCAAGTTGCTTCCACTTGAAGCAGCTTGTTCAAAATTATTGGTGTAATCCGACTCCGAATCAGATTGATAATAGTCATAACCATTACCTTGGCTAAGCCCTTGAGCCTTGCCCCATTCTTCCAACCCTTCCCAAGCAGACTGGTTGAAAGATTTATCATCAACACCACCAACACTAGTTACAAGACTAGCCTTGACCTTAGCTTCTGAATTTTCTGTATTTCCTCGCTGACCGCAAGCAACTAATCCCAGTGTCGCCACTGTAAGTCCTGCAACCGCAAGCATAGGCTTCTTCTTCAAAGCGCTAACCTCCATTTTTTGCATACGAATAGCAGTATAGCATAGAAAGCTCATTTTGGCTAGGTTCATTCGTGAAAAACTGAAAAATTTTCCGTGAATTTTCAAAGTTTTATATGAAACACGAACATTTTTGGTAATAAATTCCCGTATATGCAACCAAAGAAAGAAGTCGGAGGAACCCGACTTCTTTCAAGGTAGTAAGTAATCTTACAAAAAGTGGTCTGCCCCTCTAGGTTCAGACCACTTTTTCACTATACACTGAATTTAATTATTTAGCAGGAACTTCTAAGTCACCAGAAGTAATTTTGTCTTTTGCTTCTTTAACAGCTGCTTTTGCATCATCAGACAAGTTTGTTTCTGCAAGGTCAACACCTTTATCTTTCAAACCGTAAGTGATGTGTTTACCGCCTGGGAATTTACCATCTTTAGCTTGGTTAGCCAAGTCTTGGACAGCTGCTCCAACTTCTTTCAAGGTAGAAGCTAGGACAAAGTTAGACTCTTTTCCATCCTTAGATTTATAGCTTCCCTCATCCTTCTGGTCACGGTCAACACCTATAACCCAAACTTTTTCTGCTTCGTCTTTAGTTTCGTTCAAATCTTTTGCTTCTTTGAAGACTCCAACACCAGTACCACCAGCTGCTTGGTAAATAACGTCTACACCAGCTGAGTATTGAGCTTGAGCGATTGACTTACCTTTAGCGGCATCACTGAAAGAACCTGCATAGTCGACACGAACATTGATAGAAGGATCTACAGATTTAACACCAGCTTCAAAACCTTTTTCAAAACGAGTAATAACTTCAGATTCCATACCACCGATGAAACCAATTTCTTTAGATTTCGTTGTCTTAGCAGCAGCCACACCAGCTAGGTAAGCAGCTTCATTATCCGCAAAAGTTGCTGAGGCAACATTATCCATATTGTCAATCACTTCATCGATGATGACGTAATTTGTATCTGTACGATCTTTTGCGGCTGCTTCTACGGCGTTACGAAGAGCAAATCCAATACCGAACACCAATTGGTTACCGCTTGAAGCAGCTTGCTCAAGGTTGTTTGCATAGTCTGACTCACTTTGTGATTGGATATAGCCGATACCATTTCCTTCAGAAAGACCATTTTCTTTCCCCCAAGCCATCAAACCTTCCCAAGCAGATTGGTTAAAGGACTTGTCGTCAACTCCACCAGTATCTGTTACGATAACTGCTTTAAGGTCTGTTTTAGCATCGGCGTTTTGACTTGCAGAACGGTTACCACAAGCTACTAAAGTTAGCGCAGCTGCTGCCGTCAAACCGATACCAAACCATTGTTTCTTGTTCATATTGAACCTCCTAAAAAATGTTAAAACTGATGAGTGATTGCCATCACTAAGCAAAAGACAATGTTCAGGATGTCGAAGTGGAAAACTATTCGGCTCTATTAACGAACGATTTCAATGATTTCCTTGATTTCGACCTCTTCGTTTCCTATTTTAACATTTTCCAGAAATTCTTCAAGCATAACTTTCGGAATTTCCGAATTTGCGTAAATTCTCGCTAAAACTTCCCCTTCTTCTACTCGGTCCCCCACTTTTTTCTCAAAAACAATACCTGTTTCGAAATCAAGTGGATCCGTTTTAACAGCACGACCGGCTCCCAATTTCATCGCAAACAAACCATAGTAAAGAGCTGGAAGTTCTGTGATATAGCCACTTGTTGGCGCTTTAATTTCATAGACTTCTTGGACTTGAACTGGACGGTAAAGATCTTCTAAATCTCCACCTTGAGCCACCACCATTTCTTCCAATTTCGCCAAAGCAGAACCGTTTTCAAGATGAGAATGGACCTCCTCAACAGACTTTTCAACTCCCGCTAAAGCTAACAACATTTGCCCTAACTCGCTTACAAAGTTCGTAATATCCGAACGACCTTGCCCCTTTAAAATCTCAATAGCTTCTAGCAATTCTAAACGGTTTCCAATCGCACGCCCCAAGGGCTGGCTCATATCAGTAACAACTGCCACCGTCTCACGGCCAACAGCTTTCCCCAGATTAACCATAGTCGTCGCTAACTCACGCGCTTCTTCAATGGTCTTCATAAAGGCCCCTTGTCCGACTGTCACATCTAAAAGAATAGCATCCGAACCCGCGGCAATTTTCTTACTCATAACCGAGCTAGCAATTAACGGAATTATGTCCACTGTTGCCGTCACATCTCGAAGAGCATATAGTAATTTATCTGCTTTAACCAGCTGATCAGACTGACCAATAACAGAAACACCAATATCCTGTACCTGTTGAATAAAATCAGCTTCGGGAATTTCCACCTGTAAGCCTTTAATCGACTCTAATTTATCCAAGGTTCCACCTGTATGCCCTAGGCCACGACCGCTCATCTTAGCAACCGACACTCCGAAACTAGCTACTAGAGGTGCCAAAATCAAGGTCACCTTGTCCCCAACACCACCGGTAGAATGCTTATCAACCTTAATACCCGGAATTGCTGACAAATCCACCTGATCTCCACTAGCCACCATCGCCATGGTCAGATCACTAATCTCCCTTGTATCCATTCCCTTGAAATAGATAGCCATAGCCATGGCTGCCATTTGATAATCAGGAACCGTTCCATCTACATAGCCCTCAATAAGCCAATCAATCTCCTCCTTACTTAAGCTATGACCATCACGTTTCTTCTGAATTAAATCAACTGCTCTCATTCTTTCACACTTCTAAGGATGTAATAACCCTTATCCTTTCTAATAATGTCACAATTGCCAAAGACTTCTTCCATCTTCTTCTTTGCACTTGGTGCCCCTTGTTTCTTTTGAATGACTAGGGTCAAATCTCCCCCAGACTCCAAGTATCCCGGCGCCTCCTCAATAATCCTATGAACCACCGATTTACCCGCGCGGATAGGAGGATTGGAGATAATATGGGTAAATGTCCCTGCAACCTGATCATACACATCGGAAGCAAAAATACTAGCCTCCACTCCATTGGCCTGGGCATTCTTAACTGCCAAGTCTAGAGCCCTTTCATTGACGTCCACCATCGTCACTACCTGTTCCTGCACCTTCGCCAAGGCAATTCCCAAAGGCCCATAGCCACAACCTAAATCTAACAGCGACCCTCCTGGCACAAAATCTAAGCTTTCCAACAAAACGCGCGACCCATAGTCCACCTGTTTTTTTGAAAACACACCAGCATCGGCTAGAAAACGAAAATCCGCCCCCAAAAGGGATACGCGTAACTCTCGTACATCATGTGCGGCATCTGGCTGCCGCTCAAAATACATCTTACTCATAGGTTTATTCTAACATATCCATGAGCATTATGGAAACGGTTTACAGTCCAGCAACCCTATGATATACTAGGCGAAGAAACGAGGATACTATGCAGGAATTTTTTAATTACCGTCAAATAAATAGGGAAGATTGGAGTCAACTACAATCCGATTTTACCAAAGCTGGCTTGACTCAGTCAGAATTAGATGCCATTCGCAGCCTCAACGACCCCATCCAACTAGAGGAAATCAAGGCGATCTATCTTCCTCTTATCCGTTTACTCCATATATATAAGAAAAATAAAGAAGCACTCAACCAGTCCAAAGGAGCTTTCTTAGACCAAGCTGTAACTAGATCTCCTTTCATCATTGGAATTGCGGGCAGCGTAGCCGTCGGCAAATCCACTAGCAGTCGCCTATTACGACTCCTACTCCAACAGACTTACCCTGAATTACAAATAGATTTGGTAACAACCGATGGCTTCCTTTATCCCAACGCTCATCTAGAATCCAAACAAATGATGCATCAAAAAGGTTTTCCACAATCTTATGATATGGAGAAATTACTAGACTTTCTGGATCATATTCGGAACGGTGATGCCTACGATGTCCCTCTCTACTCTCATGAAAGTTACGATATTTTACCCGATCAGTTTTTTCACTTGGAAAACACCGATATCTTAATTGTGGAAGGGATCAATCTCTTTCAAATCTCAGATCAACCCAACCTCTATAGTCTCGATTATTTTGACTTTTCCATCTATATCGACGCCCCCACTGCCCTCATCGAGCAATGGTATTTGGAACGCTTTCTCAAATTGAGGGAGTTAGCTATGGATAAACCTGAAAATTACCACCATCGCTTCAGTCTGATGAGTTCAACTGAAGCCTTAAGCTATGCGCGACATATTTGGGAAAGTATCAACTTGGTCAATCTGCAACAGTATATTCAACCAACACGAAACAGAGCTCAAATGATTCTCCATAAAGATCAGAAGCACAAAATTGATAAAATCTACTTAAAAAAATGAATTCTCCTTGTCAATCGTCCAAAATTTCTGTATAATTAGATAGTTATTACATATGGAGGTGAACATTTTGGCAAATATTAAATCAGCTATCAAACGCGCTGAATTGAACGTAAAACAAAACGAAAAAAATTCAGCTCAAAAATCAGCTATGCGTACTGCTATCAAGAACTTCGAAGCTAACCCAACTGAAGAACTTTTCCGTACTGCATCTGCTGCTATTGATAAAGCAGAAACAAAAGGTTTGATTCACAAAAACAAAGCAAGCCGCGATAAATCACGCCTTGCTGCTAAACTTGCTAAGTAAGAAAGTTAGAAGCTCCTTGTGAGCTTTTTTCTTTTGCCTCATTAAGGGGCTAAAACAGATGAAGAAACCATCCTATCTGTTTTTATGACTGCCGTTAGGACAGCTCTATCACTCAACACTTTCATTTCATCGGTATTCCCTTACCCCCTATCACTAGGCATGATGGCAGAGAAGAGGCATCCATATTCGACATTAAATCCTATGATCACTAGCTCACTGACATCATGATTTGAAAGAATGGTTTGTAATTCTGTTCCTCCATTTCTCTCTATCCCATTTTAAAAAATAAGATAGGCGAGATCCTGAAGCAACAAACTTCAATAACATAGCACAAAACAGGTTAGGAAGCCCCTCAATGTCATTAAGTTAAGGATTTCGAAAGCTCGATTTATGAGCTTTCGAAATCCTTTTTTTGCTATACTTAGGCTAAAGGAGGTGGTTTTAATGCCAAATCAAGTAAGGAAGCAATTGCGAAATAGTGTTACTACTGTGATGGGGCAAGATAGGGGAAGTTTGCTCTCTAAACCTTCAGATTTTACTCGAAATCGAGAATTATCTCTTGAGAACGTAGTGAATTTAGTACTTAGAATGGGTGGAAAATCTATTTCAAAAGAATTGTTAGATGCTAATATTTGGGCAACGGAATCTGCTTTTGTACAAGCTCGCTATAAAATTAAACCAACGGCCTTCTATAAAATATTTAAAGAATTCACATCAAAAATTCCTATCCCTGATTCTGTCCCTATTCTAGCGGCAGATGGGAGTGATGTGAATATCCCTAGAAATTCTAAAGATGAGGAGACCTCTTTTCAAGTTGGCGAAGGAAATAAATCGTATAACCTGATTCATCTTAATGCATTTTATGATTTAAACACAGGTATTTATACTGATGTAAGGGTACAGGATAAAAGAAAGGCGGATGAGCGGCAGGCAGTCATTGAAATGATGGAGGTTTCTCCCTTTTGAAACAGCTCTTGTGATAATGGACAGGGGATATGAAAGCTACAATCTCATGGCGCATTTCGAGGAAAAAGGTTGGCAATATATTATCCGTGTTAAGAGTGGAAAGAAATCTTTTGCATCTAGATTTCATTTGCCAGATACTCCAATTGAGGAAGAGGTGACCATCAAATTGTCTAGAAATCAAACAGACAAGATGAAACATCTTTATAAACTTAATCCAGAAAATTACCGATTTGTACCAAACAACTCTAGATTTGATTTCCTACCGGACTCTATCAATTATGGAAGTAATCCTAAATTTTATGAACTAGATTTTCGGATTTTAAAGATTCCGATAGGGGACGGAAAATATGAGGTCCTCGTTACAAATTCAGACCTACCTTTTGAAGATATTAAAAAACTCTATGCACGTAGATGGGGCATAGAGACAAGTTTTAGAGACCTAAAGTATAGTATAGGACTGGTTAATTTTCATGCAAAGAAGAAGGAAGGTGTTCTTCAAGAAATCTATGCACGTTTTACAGAGTTTAACTTCTGTAGATGGATCACAATGAAAATTAATGATACCATGTCCAGCTTAGAAAACTACCAAATCTGCTTTTCTGATGCTGTTTATGCCTGCAAACAATTCCTGAAAAACAGGCTCACTTCTTCTCAGTTGAAAACTTACATAGAGAAACATTTGTCAATCATTCGTCCAGGTCGAACCTTTAAAAGGCGACTGAGAACTCAATCAGTAGTAAGTTTCACCTATAGTGTATCATAATTTTTAAAAAAGGTCACAAAAACCTTTATTTGGCGTGCACAAAAAGACCACTTTCGAAAGTCAGATATCAATTTGAACTTCCAAAGTGGTCTTATCTTAGATTCTAGGTCTTAACTTAATGACATTGGGAAGCCCCTAACCTGTTTTGTGACTGTCTTTGTTTTCTTTCCTAGCCTTCCGACGTCCACGATAGCGTTTCTTGCCCTCTTTGCTAAGGGTGAGTTCAAAGATACTTCCTGTAGGTGTATTATCTTTGACTTGGATATCTGCATTCAAGGCATCAATGATTTGTTTAGCCAAGGAGAGGCCCAAGCCAAAGCCTGAACTTTGACGAGTACGAGCCTTATCGACACGGTAAAAGCGATCAAAAATACGTGTCTTATCTTCATCAGAAATCCCAATCCCATTATCCCAAACTTGGATCCGAAGATCACCGTTACGATCTTGGGAATAGAGCTGAATCCCAACCTGACCGTCATCCTCGGTGTATTTAATAGCATTATCAAACAGGATCGTCAAAACCTGTTTCAGCAAAACCTTGTCTGATTGAATTTGTCCTTGAAAGTCATTAACATACTGGAAATTTTTTCCATTTTCCTGAGAAACTAATTCAAAATTTTCCAGAATATCTTCAAAAAATTTAGAATCAATCGTTTCTAGAACAGGAATAATACCGTCATCACGACGGGCCATATTAAGAAGATTCGTCGTCAACTTCCGCATATTCCGAACTTCTTCCAAACTAGCCGCAACCGACTCACTTTCATCCAAAATTGTCGCTTGAGGCTTACGGAAAAGTCCCTCTAAGCGATTTTGGAGAACCGCTAATGGAGTGCGGAGCTCGTGACTGGCGTTCTCAATAAAAGTCTTTTGGCGCTGCATGCTATCAAGGATGGGCGCCATCGTCATCTTGGCCAAGTAATAACTAGCAATAATAGATATCAACCAGAAAATTGTCATCACCATGATAACCGTTTTCTCATTATTAGCGTTGGTCGCTTGGATTTGATTGGTATTGATTAACACAGAAGCATAGGCGATTCCTTCAATAGATTGAGATAGTTCTAAGGGAAAACAGATTTCTCGGAAAGATTCAATTTCTCCAAAGGTTGTTCGCATCTCCACCTGACGAATTTTATGGAAATCCTTTTTTAAATTCAATTTCAATTCTGTTGTATCCACTAAATGACTTGGCGTTGAAAGAACCTCGCCTTTTTCATTAAAGAGAAGAACTTCAGAATTGGCAGAAAGTGGAGCCTCGATATTTTTAAGATCTTTTTCAATCCCTGCAATATTTTCCGAATAACTATTTAAAGACCGCAAAGCAGCCAAAACCGTTGCTTCAGAATTCTGACTATAATTCCGTAAAGTTGTATCAACAGAACTGTAGATCCCCGACCGCATGATTTGCAGGATTAAGAGCGTCATAGTTCCAAAAATCAAGGTAAAAACGGTGACATAGCGAACAAAATAAGGAAAATTAGCAGATTGGACTTTGTCTCTAACCTTCTTCATGTTTCAATATATATCCTACACTTCTAAGCGTCTGCAAATGTTCTGCAAAAACACTACCTTTGAGCTTCTTGCGAATCTTAGACACATACACTTCAACAACAGATATCGTGGTATCTGAATCAAACCCCCAGATACGGTCAAAAATTTGGGACTTAGGCAAAATAACATTTTGGTTCTGCAAGAAATAGACCAGTAAATCAAACTCCTTCCCCAAAAGCTCCACCTCTTTCCCGGCCATCTTGGTGCTATTAGTATTGAGATCCACCTCAATGTCCCCATAAGTTAATTGATTAACATTGAACTTTCCTGAACGCTTGAGCAAGGCCTGAATCCGCATCTTCAATTCCTCAAGATAGAAAGGTTTCGTCAAATAGTCATCGGCTCCCAATTCAAAGCCATGCCCCTTGTCTTCTAAACTTTCTTTGGCTGTCATAATCAAAACTGGAGTACTGACACCTTTTTCACGCAATTCTTGCAGAACTTGGAAACCATCTTTTTCTGGCAACATTAAATCAAGAAGAATCAAATCATAGATACCAGATTCTGCCTCATAAAGACCTTCTTCTCCATCAAACACCTGCATAACATCCGCAAAATCATCCAAAAAATCAAACACAGAATTGGATAAATTCAAGTCATCTTCGACCAACAAAATCTTAATCATCATTACTCCTCTTTCAAAAAGGCTTGGAGCCTGTCTAGGTCCCAAGCCTTCGGTAGATCTTTTCTCCTATTTTAACTGCGGAAACTTAAAAAATCCTAATTCCCTTTAAGAGCTGCAAGTACCTGTTCCCGATCACGTTCCATTAAGGCTACACGCGCCTCAATTTCATTGATTCCCATAAGAATATTCCGCTGCATCGCCATATCTTCCACTTTTGGTTGGAAGAATTCTTTATAGGCCTGTAACTGGTCACGACGGTGGAAACTATTAGCCGGATAGATAATATACTTATCAAAGGACATATCTCCTCCCAATGCATCCACAATCCAATCCCAGTTTTGGCAAGCCCAGTTCCAAGCCAAAGGACTCGCTGTTGCTTGAAGTAAGAAAACTCGGTACCAAGAAAGTGCCAAATCTTGTGGTTTCACCACTGATTTATCCCGCCATTTTGATAGAAGCAACTGAAGATGTTCCTCCTCTTGTGCATATGACAAGGCAGTAGCCAACTGACGTTGGAAGGTTCCATCGGTTGCCTGTTGGTACAAATCCAGATAGAGCTCTACTAGCTCTCTTGATTCAGACGATTTCATTTGGTTGATTAATACTTGTGAGCGAATAGAAGCCGGTGTGTCTTCCAGATTGTTTTTATACTGCTCAAAAAGGGCTGCGACACCTTCCACAACAGGACTAGCTCCCGCTTCTACCAGTTGGCTGAGGGCTACTTGGCGAACCAACTCATCCTGCTCCGCTTCTCCAGCTTGTGGGATTAAGCCTAAGGACTCAATAGCTGGTCCAAAAAGCTGAGATACTTTCTGGTTCAAGACAGCTCGGGCTTGCTCCTCTTCTTCTAGGAATCGAGCTAAGGCACGAACGACATTAGCCCAGGCAGAGAGAACGATAAAAGCCTTCTCTTCTGGCCATTTTTCCATCAAAGCAAGCAAAGCAGCATAAGAAATCCGTCCAGATTCCGCTAATAATTGCTGTTCCTGAATCAGTTGCAGACGGCTAGTAGCATCAAGGTTAGATAGGTTTTCCAACAAGGAGTCACCAACTGAACCTTGATAGTCACAAATATAGTGAGCTGTATTCCCATCATTAAGGCGAAGTGCTCCCGCTTCTGCATTTGCAGCCGCCAACTCAGCATAACCAGGAATCACCAACGTCTTGTCGGTCATCATATCAGGAAGCCCTTGCCAATTACTATTGAGCGGAATATGCCACAAACGTTGTTTGTCTTCCCTTTGACCCAAGAAGAATTGCTCCTGGGTCAACACTAAATTATCCCCCTCTAGAGCAACCGTGACAACTGGATAGCCTGGCTGCTCCAACCAAGATTCCATAAAGGCGCCAACTTCCTTACCAGAAGCAGATTCCAAGGCAGCCCAAAGATCAGTCCCTACCGTATTGCCATATTGATGCTTACGGAAGTAGGCTCCCAAACCTTTAGAAAAGACCGGATCTCCCAACCAACGATGCAACATATGCATGAGACGGCTCCCCTTAGCATAAACAATCGCAGGATCAAAGAGTGTATTCACCTCATCTGGATGATTCACAGCTACATGGACAGATTGCACGCCATCTGTCGCATCCCGGCGTAAGGAAAGTGGAATACCAGTAGTCTGGAAGTCTTCCAAAATATTCCAACCTGGCTCCAAATGGTCCACGCTGACATATTCCATCATGTTGGCAAAGCTCTCATTTAACCAGAGATCGTCCCACCATTGCATGGTAACCAGATTACCAAACCATTGATGAGCTACTTCATGGGCAATTACCAAAGCAACTTGTTGACGACTGTGGAAACTTGAATTCGCATCCACCAAAAGGTAGACTTCCCGATAGGTTACCAATCCCCAGTTTTCCATAGCTCCTGAAGAGAAGTCAGGTAAAGCTAGGTGCAAAGATTGAGGAATAGGATAGGGTACGTCAAAATAATCTTCGTAGAAAGCAATCACACGCTTGGCAATATTCAAGGCAAATTCGAGATTTCTTTCTGGATGGGCCTTGCTAGCATAAACACCAACCAAGGTACCACGCTCTGTTCGATCAGTGATTCCTTGAAGATCACCAATCCCAAATGCCAAAAGATAGGTCGACATCCGAGGTGTCCGCTCAAAAGTCCAGATACCTGTTTGCTCCCCTCGCCCAGGCTCCTGTTCTGGCATATTGGAAAGGGCTATCTCCCCCTCTGTTTGGTCAAAACGCAGAGTCAGATCAAAAGTTGCCTTCGCTTCTGGTTCATCGACGCAGGGAAAAGCTTCGCGAGCAAAGTGACTCTCAAATTGAGTCGAAATAATTTCCTTGTCCTGCCCCTCCAAGCGATAGTAAGAAGGATAAATCCCCGTCATGCGATCGTTGATATTCCCTTGATAAGTCACCACAACTGTAACATCTCCGGTTTCAAGACCAGAAGCCGTCACCAAATCATTTTCTTGATCAACCACAAAATCTCGATTTTGCCCCGCAACAGATAGAGATAGAATTTCTAGGTCTTTCTGATGCAACGATAAATCACTGGCTGATAAGTGTCCTTGGATGGTCACCTGACCTGAAAAGGTACGAGCCTTACGATCAATCATGAGATCTAGATCATAATGTTCTGGTTGAAATTCTCGATATAAACGTCGTAATTCTGCCATAATTTCCCCTTTATTGAAAACGTAAACCTTTAGGATAGTGATTTTTCACCATTCCTTGACTAATTTTTACAAAGCCTAAGCCATTTTGACCACAAACTAATTGATACCAGCCGTTTGATGGATTTCCTTGTGCTGGTAAGCTTTGACCAGCTACATAGGCTTTAAAATCTTCTTCTGGTAACTCATAAATCCGTAGCGATTGGCTCGGCTTTAAAGCAATCCCCAAAGCAAAACTAGGTTCAAAACGCTTTTTCTTGAAGGTGCCTAGATGTAAACCATTCCGAGCAATCCGTATCTTATCTAGGGCCGGTAGACCTTCTGGTAACAGATACAACTCGTCTCCAAATGTTTGCAATACTCCTGTCAAGCCCTCTTTCAAATGAGCTTTTTCAAAGGTTTGCCACAAGTTTTTTTGGTCTGCATTCAAGTTGCTCCGTGTTGCCTTGAATTTCTTAGCCTTGTTTGTCCCTCGATAATGCAAACGGGCTAAAAATTGTCCCTCCCCTTTGAAGTGATGAGGATACATCCTAGCTGTCTCCGCAAGATTCAAGCCTGAAACCATCCCATTTTTGAGAGGGACTTGCTCCAAATCAAAGTCATATTCTGATAGTAACCAGGAAACAATCTCCTCATTTTCTTCTGGAGCCCAAGTACAAGTTGAATAGACAAGACGACCACCCGGAGCCAGCATCGTGACAGTAGCCTCTAAAATCTCCCGTTGGAGACTAGCACACTGCTCAGGATAGTCCAAGGTCCAGTAATCCATAGCGTCAGCCTGTTTCCGAAACATCCCTTCTCCAGAACAGGGAGCATCTAGAACAATGACATCAAAAAATCCCTTAAAGACACGACTTAAAGCTTTTGCATCCGTATTAGTCACCACAGCATTCTGGGCTCCAAAGCGCTCCATGTTTTCAACCAGTATCTTAGCTCTTTTGGGAGAAATTTCATTAGAGACTAAGAGCCCCTGATTGTTAAGGTAGGACAAAATGTGGGTCGATTTGCCACCTGGTGCCGCTGCCAAGTCCAAGACCTTCATGCCTGGTTCAATACCCGCAGCATCGACTACCATCTGGGCAGCTGGCTCCTGTGAATACAATTGTCCCGTCACATGTTGCAAAGATTTCCCTGATACCTTTCCATAATAGGACCATGGCATTCCCGGTATTGGCTCAACCCCTTGAGGAAGTTGTAGAGATTCTTTCAAGGGATTCACCCGAAAGCCCGCAACCGGCTCCTCTTCAAACGTCGCAAAAAAAGCTGCACTTTCTGAACCCAGGATGGTCTGATACTTCTCTTTAAACCCTACCGGAAAAGGCATGACTGGTACCCCCTTTGATTTTTTCCAAAAAATAATCCTCTAAATGGGCTGGAATTAAGAAAACCGGTTGCTTCCCTTGAAAACGGAGGGATTCCCCTTGAGCTTCGACCAACTTGTATCCTAAAGATTCAGATAACACATAGGCTGCTGCATAATCCCAAGGCTCCAAATAGGACGCATAGGTCAAGAGCTTCCCTTGCAAGACCTTGAGAAAACTAATTCCCGCACTACCATAAACACGAACACCCAGGCTATCTCGAGCAATATCAGCTAAGCCAAAGCTGTTGCCGTGTAACATCGCTGCATTTCCCGACACCAAGGATCGTTCCACAGAGACACAAGCTGCCTGTCCTTCATAGCGAACTCCATTGCGAAAAACAGGTAGACTTCCTCCTCCCGATAGAAGAACGTGGTTCATAACGTCGTAAATCATCGCAAAACCTGCCTGCCCATCCTGGAAAAAGGCCAACATCATCGCAAAATTTTCCCCTTGGGCTATCAAATTATTAGTTCCGTCGATAGGATCCAAAATCCAGACAGCTCCAAGCTGAGCATTCGGTTGCTCCGTCTTTTCCTCTGCAAAAAAATAATCATTTGGAAACAGTTGACTTAAATGTGTGATAAAAAAATCTTGCACAGCTACATCTAGATTGGTAACCAAATCCGTGCGATCCTTTTTACAATCAATTTCTAAGGGTTGTCTTAAAGCCTTCCTCACCATCTCCGCGGCCTCTTGCATCAAGTTCAATGCCACTTCATAGCGGAATTTACAGTCGAATTCTGCCATTCCCTCGCTCCCTAGCAGCTTGTTGTGCGCGATACAAGGAGTATCCACTAGCTGCCTCAAATTCACGTCCCAAAGTCTTTTCCAGAGCCTTTCCTGGGACAACTTGTTTAAATTTCTCATAAGCCTCTAGAAGGACCCGTGCCTCCACACCACCTTCATAAGCTTCTTCCACGCGATTGAAAAAAGAGAGTACCGAAGCCAATTCTTCAGTACTCCAACTCTCATCAAACGGATAACTATACTGATTCCTCATGTCGATCAATCTCCGCTCTTAATGTTGCATTTTTTAATTCTTGTTTACGATAGCCCCTAGGTAAGAAAACCCTAATTTCATCCTCATTAAAGCCAACTTGAAGGCGCTTGGAATCAAGGATAATCGGACGACGTAAAAGACTAGGATTTTGCTCAATCAAACTTAGGAGTTCTGAAATGGGCAACTCCTCTAAATCTACATTTAATTTCTGAAATATCTTGGAACGTGTTGAAATAATATCGTCCGTTCCATTTTCTGTCAACGATAAAATATGACGTAATTCTTCAACTGTCAAAGGACTCGTCATAATATTATGTTCTTGAAAAGGGACCTCGTGTTTGGTTAACCAAGCACGCGCCTTTCGACAGCTGGTACAGCTGGGGGATAAGAATAAAGTAATCATCGTAAGATTCGCCTTCCAACCTACATACTATATCCATTTTATCAAAAATGGAAGGGATTTCCTAGTCTTTTTTGAAAACTTAAAAAAACTTGTAGAATTACAAGACCCCTAAATCCCATAATTCAATTCCTCGTGTAGCTACCACATCCATTCCTAGCGAGAAATCTACTAAATCCTGTGGCTCCCATCTCAAGGTCACTTCCTCATGCTTGAAACCTTCCTCATCCGCCAGTAAATCTTCCTCTTTTTGCTGAGAAAAAATTTCAAATTGATACCAATCCTCAGGCGATTGTTTATCACAACCGAGATAGAAAGCATGCAAGCCTTCTTTTTGGAAAACATATTTCTGAGTTAGACGATTCAGACGATCCTTGGCTTCAAGATTCGGAGCCTCTCCTTGGAATAGGGTCAAGCGTAAGCCTGAGCCTACCTGTGGCAAGTCTTTGCTCAATTTTTCTAACAAGATGAGCCCTTCGAGACGAACATAAGCTTGTTCACGTACAAATGGCTGTGTTAACTCTTGGTAACGCTGATAACTCTCCGAATTGAGATAGTCAAGATAGGCTTGCTCTGAAGTGAAAATTTCCAAGATCAAATACAGATCCTCTTGTTCGGGACTCCGAAAAGCATAAAAACTAATTAGGTTTTGCTCAACTTCTTGAAAGTAGCTAGCCAAATTTCCCAAAAGTCTTAAAAACTCAACCTTCTCATCTGGGTGGATTGAGATTCGAAATAAATTCATTACACGGTTCATCTAGGTACGCTCCTTCCATTCCCTCGCTTTTACTGCATCATCTTCTAATTGCTCAATCAAAGACTGAACACTTGTAAATTTTACCATATCTCGTAAGCGGCACAGCCAATCAATTTTTAAACGATGGCCATAGATATCGGCTGAAAAATCAAAAATATTGACTTCAAAACGCAACTCATCTCCATCAAAGGTGACGTTTTTACCAACTGAAGCCATACCACGATAGACCTTCCCACCTTCATGAACATTTACTACATAAACTCCATCTGAAGGCATATGAACTCGATCTAAAGGAGCCAAGTTAGCTGTTGGATAACCAATCGTTCGTCCCCGAGCATCTCCATGAACTACAATACCACAGGTCTGATAAGGTCTTCCTAAAAGGTCCGCCACTTCTTGAACCTCTCCCTGCGCTAGTGCTTGACGAATCCGTGTCGAACTGACCTTTTGTCCATCCAAGTCGTAAGATGGAACAATCTCTACCTGACCTGGAAAAGAAGAGGAAAGAAGTTGAGCTCCTTGTCGGTCACAGCCAAAATGGTAATCGAAGCCAACTACTAATTTCTGAGCCTTGAGACTGGCTACATAGGTATCCAGAAATTCTTGTCCTGTCAAACTTCCAAACTCGCTGGTGAAATCCTGTAAGTAAAGCAAGTCAACACCGACCTCTTCCAATAATTCCTCTCGCAATTCTGGACTTGATAAATGCAGCAGCAGATCCGTTCGAAAACGACTAAAAGCCAGTTGAGGAGATTCTGGAAACGTCAAGAGAGCCACCTTCAGACCAGACTGATCTGCCAGCTGCCGAGCCCGTTTAAACAATTGTTGATGCCCCTTGTGAATCCCATCAAAATAGCCTAAAACCAAAATAGTTGGCTCTGTTTGATGAATATCCCGCCAATTCTGAATGGTTTGTTTTTTCATTCTTTCTCCTTACTAGACAAATACCTTGTGAGGTTTAAACATATCTCCTTTTTTCTCCAGAATCGCTAACAATTTACCTTCATAAAAAGCAGCTACACGGTTTTGAGAAACTGCCGCCTGAATCCAACGTCCATATCTTAATTCCTCAGCTTCTTCCCGACTCAGATCATAAGCGGGTAGACTGGAAACCCCATATTCCAAAGGCAATAGGAATGTCTCTTGGCCTTGTGCTACCAATTCTTCAATCGCCTCTAAACGATAAGCTGATTCCAAACTTAGACCAGCTGATTGGGTACGTACCAATCGAGACATGTGACTGGCAAAACCTAACCGCGATCCCAAATCCACCGCTAACGTCCGAACATAGGTCCCTTTCGAACAACTCACTCGGAAGTCAAAACGTACAAGCCCGTTTTCCCAACGCAGCTCTGATTGGCGTGAAAACTCCTGGATGGTGACCTGACGGACTGGACGCTCGACTTCTTCTCCAGCTCTAGCATATTCATAAAGCTTACGCCCCTTCACCTTCACGGCTGAGTACATCGGAGGAATCTGTTGAATGGTTCCTTCTAAGGTCGCCATAGCGGCATCAATCTGAGCAAGTATTACTTGGCCTTCCTGAATCGGGGTTTCTTGAACCCGCTCTCCCCAGGCATCTTCTGTAGTTGTAGCATAACCTAGAGTGATCTCACCTTCGTAGATTTTACCACCATCTTGCATATATTCAATGAGCCGAGTTGCCTTACCAACAGCAATCGGCAAAACTCCAGTCACTTGAGGATCCAAGGTTCCACCGTGCCCAATTTTTTTCGTTTTCAAAATACGACGAAGTTGCCCCACCACATCGTGGCTGGTCATCCCTGCCGCCTTATTCACCGCAATCATTCCATCCATAGCTTTCTCCTAAATTTTTTCAATGGGAGCCAAAGCTGCCAGTACTTTCTTCACACCTAACTCTGGGAAGGAAATCTTCAATTCCTGGGCATCTCCAGAACCAGAAACTGCCAAAACTGTTCCTTGTCCCCATTTCCGATGGGCTACTTGATCTCCAATTTCCCAAGCAGTAGTCGCCACCTGACTTGTAGGAGCTTGACTTCTCAATGACTGAGGTTGAGCAGCCTGTTTCCGCAAGCGAATCGCTTCTTCTAAACTCATACCTTGACCAAATTTTTGCCCTGCTTGATTCGTATAAGATACTGCAAAACTCGTATTAGCTGGCTTTGCCAATCCCTGGTAATCTAAAAGAGAACTCGACATTTCATTCAGGAAACGACTCGGCTTATTATAGCTTGTTCGACCATAAAGAAGGCGCGAATTAGCATTGGTCAAAAAGAGTCCTTCTTCTGCCCTTGTAATTCCCACATAAGCTAAGCGCCGTTCTTCTTCCAACTCATCTGGATCTTGGCTAGCACGAGATAGGGGGAATACATTTTCTTCCATACCAATGAGGAAAACAAAGGGAAACTCCAAACCTTTAGCCGCATGTAAAGTCATAAGGGTTACCTCAGCAGCTTCTGCTTCCCCTTCATCCGCTTCTGAGCTCAGGGCTAGATCCACCAAAAATCGTCCTAGACGATCCAATCCAGTTTCACCGTCTTCTGCTTCCCCCTCATCAAAGGACTGGGTAACGGATAGAAACTCTTGGATATTCTCCAGGCGACTCTGTGCTTCCACTGTGCGTTGGGCTTCCAGACTCTGGCGATAACCCGAATCGTCTAACAGAGTGTTGACCAGTTCCGTCACGGTCCACTGATCTAACTGCTGACGTAAGCGATTCATCATTGTCGCAAAATCTTCAACGGCTTGAGCTGCTTTACCTTTCAACGGAGATAGGATGAGGTCGCTACTAGCTTCTAGAAGAGAGAGTCCCTGCTGCTGGGCAAAATCCCGCAACTTGCTAACAGTTCCTGGGCCAATCCCACGTTTGGGTTCATTAATAATCCGCTCAAAACTAATATTATCCTTGGGATTGGCCAATAAATTCAAATAAGCAACCAAGTCACGAATCTCTTTACGGCTGTAGAACTTCGTTCCGCCAACCATGGTATAAGGAATCGCCGACTTCATCAAGGATTCCTCAATTGTCCGGGATTGAGCATTCGTTCGATACAAGACCGCTATATCTTTATAATTCTTCCCTTCTTCTAAAACCAGTTGCCGAATCGTCTTAGCAACGAAGAAAGCTTCTTCCTGTTCATTGGTTGCCCGGTAATACACTAAGCTTTGGCCTTCAGGATTCTGTGTCCACAATTTTTTAGGACGACGGTTTTTATTGTGAACAATTACCTCATTTGCAGCTTGCAAAATCTTTTTGGTAGAGCGGTAATTTTCCTCTAAGAGGACGACCTTTGCGGACTTGTAATCCCGTTCAAAATCCAAAATATTTTGCATGTCGGCACCTCGCCAACCATAGATGGACTGATCCGCATCACCAACGACACAGATATTTTGAAAACGAGAAGCCAACAGTTTAACCAATTGGTACTGAGCTTGGTTGGTATCTTGGTATTCATCTACATGAATGTATTGGAACTTTTGCTGATAATAGGTTAGCACATCTGGATTCTGATCAAAAAGGCGTAATGTCATCATAATGAGATCATCAAAATCCATTGCTTCGGATTGTCGCAATTCTCGCTGGTAAGCCTTGTAACATTTGGCTACAACTTGACTATACATATCACTAGCCTGCGCTTCATAAGCTCGATCATCTATTAACTCATTTTTCGCATTCGAAATTGTTCCTAGAACAGCCCGCTCATTCCATTTCTGTGGATCCAAATTAAGTTCTTTAAGAATCCGCTTCATCAAGGTTCGTTGCTCTCCTGGATCGACAATCGTAAAATTGCGGTTATAGCCTATATAATCTGCATCTCGACGTAAAATTCGGACACACATAGAGTGGAAGGTCGCAATCAAACAATCTTGCGTTGCTGGATTTAAAGCAAAAGCCCGTTCCTTCATCTCCCGCGCTGCCTTATTCGTAAAGGTAATCGCTAAAATATTCCAGGGGTTCACCATTTTTTCATCAATGAGATAGGCAATACGATGAGTCAGAACTCGCGTCTTACCTGAACCTGCCCCTGCCATAATCAGCAAAGGACCTTCCGTTGTTTGGACCGCCTCCGCCTGGCGCTCATTCATACCCGCTAACAGTGGATTCATCTTGTCTCCTTGTAATTGTGAAAATATCTTCCCCCATTATAACATTTGACGCCTTTAACCTCCAATCTCGGTCATTGAATTTCCTAGTCCCTTTTGTTAAACTTTTTGAAAAAAGAAAAAAAGGAAGATCCAATGTCCAGTCCAACTCAGAATTTAAAAATGGCGGAACGCGGTGCACTTCTAGCTATCGCAACCTATATCCTGCTGTCTATCTTCAAAATTATCACTGGTCATCTCTTCGGATCGGCTTCCATCACAGCAGATGGCTTGAATAATATGACTGATATTTTAGGGAATGTCGCTGTCCTTATTGGCTTACGCCTAGCCCAAAAACCTGCAGATCGCGACCACAAATTCGGGCATTGGAAAATGGAAGACCTCGCTAGCCTCATTACCTCACTGATTATGCTACTAGTCGGTTTTCAAGTCCTCTTCCAAAGCATGGAAGACCTGCTCCAAGGTAAGCAAGAGAGTTTTGACCCCCAAGCTATCTGGGTGGGGCTTTTCTCCGCTTTAGTCATGACTGGAGTCTACCTCTACAACCGTAATCTAGCCAAACGTGTACATTCTAAAGCCCTTGAAGCTGCAGCTATGGACAATCTTTCCGATGTGCTTACGTCCTTGGGAACAAGCTTAGCCATTCTAGCAAGTCAATTTCAGTTCTATCTCATCGATAAGATTATTGCGATTATTATCAGTCTCATTATCCTAAAAACCGCCTACGATATCTTCCGAGAAGCCACTTTTTCTCTCTCCGATGGCTTTGATGAAAATCTCTTAGAACAGTATAGCCAAAGCATTCTAACGGTTCCCAAAATTGACCAAGTCAAAGAAATCAGAGGTCGTAGCTACGGAAGCCATATTTACCTCGACCTAATCCTAGCTATGAATCCCGATCTCTCCGTCTACGAAAGCCACACAATTGCCGATCAAGTTGAGCACCTGCTCCAAGACCAATATGGCGTCTTCGACATCGATATCCACATCGAACCCTCTCCCATTCCAGAAGATGAAGACATGGACTTCCTCCTCAAAAAACTCTTCCTCTACCAAAGCCAGGTCGAAGCTGGACAAAACCTCGACGACTACATCGCCGAGGACTTCACCTATATCCCTATGAACGGCCAAGTCCAAGACCGTACCGCCTATCTAGTAGCCAAACACCAAGAAATGGCCTTCAAAAAATTCCAAGTCAAATCCATCAGCCAAAAAACAAAACTAGTCTCCTACCAACTCAACGGCAAGCAACACACCACCATCTGGCGCCGCCACGAAGACTGGCAACAGATCTTCCACCAGGAGACTCAAATTGAGAAAGAGGGAGATGAGTTGGAATAATATTAAAACTTATTCACGTTACATAAAAAGAATGGCTTGGAATCAGTGCTTCTTATGGATACTTTACTTCGTAAAAGTACGGTCTTGCAGACGGCGATCTCGCCACAATGGAAAGGCGGCGAGATAACAAAAACGCCTTCAAACCACAAGGATATTTTTGTCGTATTAGTCGACTTCCCCAAGTCGCCCAAAGTCATTTTTCAAAATGACTTGTCGGACTGCTTCGCTATTGTCCGACAAAAAAGCTGACCCCAAAAGACAATGTCATTAAGTTAAGGATTTCGAAAGCTCGATTTATGAGCTTTCGAAATCCTTTTTTTGCTATACTTAGGCTAAAGGAGGTGGATAGAATGCCAAATCAAGTAAAGAAGCAACTACGAAAAA
>NZ_JBTGGE020000032.1:0-21513 GCF_054331515.2 Streptococcus sp. 10F2
TATCAGGACAAGTTGGTCAGACTTTTATAGCTCCAATGATTTACAAAGAGAGTATGACTAGCGATTTCTTTGTAGAGTGGTTTAAACAAGAGCTTCTACCATCTTTAAAGACTCCTCATGTTATTATTATGGACAATGCAAGTTTTCACCCTAAAAAAATATTAGATAACCTTTCTATCTATGCTGGTCATTTCTTTTTACCTCTACCACCGTATTCTCCAGAATTAAATCCTATTGAAAAAAGTTGGGCTATTTTAAAAAAATCAGTTACAGAATTACTTCGTAAAATGGACTCTATAACTGATGCAATAACATACTATTTAAAAACTAAATGACTATATATAGTTTCTAACAATATTGTTTCAAAAACCGAACATAAATTGTTGAATTTATGTTCGGTTAGTTGTATAATTTAAACATAAAGAGGGAAGTCGTTGATTGTTGCAACAGGTGAATGAGATTCTTTTGTCTTTATGGAGGATCATTTTCAAAACAATAGAAAGCGCTGTCATCCTATTTTAGGAGAATTTGATGAATGGTGCTTGGTTCCGGACTTGATTAGAAGGGAAGAATGAGGAACCTGTTTATGAAAAGTGAGTTTAATGAATCGATGGTTATGGGGGAGAAAGATAATGACCTATGAAATTATCCATACAGATGTCGCGACTAGAGAAGATTTATTTGAACAGGTTGCGGAAGTGTTGCAGAAGAAGGGGTATGTAACAAACGGTTACTTAGAGGCTTTAAAGGAACGAGAAGAGGCTTTTCCAACGGGGTTAAAGGTTACCTTACCTGACTCACAAGAAACAATTTATACAGCAATTCCCCATACAGAGGTGGACTTTTGTCTAGTTAATCAAGTAATCTATGTCCGAAATGAGACGGCGTTAAAATTTCAGCACATGATTAATAAAGCAGAGGACTGTTATCCGAAATCCATGTTCTTCATTTTAAACAATCGTCAGGACGGACAGACAGAAATTCTTGCCAATCTCATTGGTTTTTTTACAACAGAAGGAGGGTTAGCCGGATTAGAGCAATTAAGTAGTGACGCAGAGATAAACCAATATTTATTAGAAAAAGGAGTGTTTCATTATGATTAAAATTTTAGCGGCTTGCGGTGCAGGTGTGAACTCTAGTCATCAAATTAAAGAGGCTATTGAGAGTCAATTATCCCAGCGTGGCTATCAAGTGATGTGCGATGCAGTTATGGTCAAGGATATTACAGAGGATATGGTTCAAAAATATGATATTTTTGCTCCCATTGCAAAGACAGACCTAGGCTTTGAATTATCTATCCCAGTCGTGGAAGCAGGAGCAATCCTTTACCGCATTCCAGCGATGAGTGCCCCAGTCTTTGAGCAATTGGAACAGGTGATTAAAGAGAATGGATTAAGCTAGGAGATTTATTGTGAATAAGGAGAAGAAGTATGGGTGGATTTATTGAACTGGTCAATGCTGCTTTAAACCCTATTATTGAGATGGGCGCCCCTGTTATGATGTTTCTCATTCTAACTTTATTGGCGAAAGCTTTCGGTGTTCCATGGGGAAAGGCCTTGGAAGGAGGAATCAAATTAGCGATTGCTCTAACGGGCACGGGGTTGATTATTGGTATTTTAACAGGAGCTTTTTCAGAGTCTTTGCAAGCCTTTGTGAATCACACAGGGATTACGCTAACGATTATTGATGTAGGATGGGCTCCTCTTGCAACGATTACCTGGGGTTCCCCTTATACTTTGTTTTTTCTATTAGTCATGCTGATTGTCAATATTGTCATGATTTTTATGAAGAAAACAAATACGCTTGATGTGGATGTGTTTGATATTTGGCATTTATCGATTACAGGTCTACTTATTATGTGGTATGCGGAAAAAAATGCTTTGCCAACTCCAGTAGCCTTACTTATTGCAACAATTGCAGTTGTATTGGTAGGAATTTTGAAGTTGATCAATTCCGATTTAATGAAGCCAACATTTGATGATCTGTTGGGAACAAAGACTTCCCCGATGACGTCAACGCATATGAACTATATGATGAATCCACTGATTTTATTATTGGATCGTCTTTGTGATCGTTTCTTCCCAGCTTTGGATAAGTATGATTTTGATGCAGCTAAATTAAATCAAAAGATTGGTTTTTGGGGTTCTAAGTTTGCGATTGGCTGCATGCTTGGGTTTGTCATTGGAATTATGGGAGATCCTCGGTTGACACAGGAATCGATGAAAGGTTGGTTCGCACTCGGTTTCACAGCTGGAGCCTGCTTGGAATTATTCTCTCTTATTGGTTCCTGGTTCATCGCAGCAGTGGAACCATTGTCTCAGGGAATCACTGATTTCGCCAATAAAAAAATGGGCGGACGTCTATTTAATATTGGTTTGGATTGGCCATTTATTGCTGGTCGTGCGGAAGTTTGGGCGTGTGCCAATATTTTAGCCCCGATTATGCTGGTAGAAGCTGTCTTACTAGCTAAGGTGGGGAATGGAATTTTACCTCTTGCGGGAATCATTGCCATGGGGATGACACCAGCTCTATTAGTAGTGACACGCGGTCGTCTACTCCGGATGATTCTGTTTGGTAGTTTGTTATTACCTCTGTTCTTGCTATCTGGAACGATGATTGCTCCTTTTGCAACGGAATTGGCTAAGAATGTTGGTGCTTTTCCGAAAGGGGCTCCTGTTAATGCGATGATTACGCATTCCACCTTGGAAGGACCAATGGAGAAAATTCTGGGCTATATGATTGGCGATGCTACAACAGGTCAACTGGCAGCAGTTTTGAATTTACTAATTTTTCTAGTGCTTTATCTAGGTCTTTTTGCTTGGTATCGAAAACAAATGATTTTACGAAATCAAGAATATGCTAAGCAAGAGCAGTAGGGATTTCTAAAATGATAGAACATTGAAATGGAAACGTTTTTTGACTCACTATGAATGAAAGGGGAAACTATGAAAGTTATTATTGGAGCAGATCACCATGGACAAGAACTGAAAGAAGTCATTAAAGACTATCTTCGGGAGTTAGGTCTTGAGGTGGTAGATGTTACAGAGGATCAGCAGGATTTTATCGATGTTACTTTGGCGGTGGCTCACCAGCTTCAGCAAGATAAGGAGAGCTTAGGAGTGGTTATTGATGCCTATGGAGTAGGTTCTTTTATGGTGGCCACTAAGATTAAGGGAATGATTGCTGCGGCTGTTTCAGATGAACGTTCAGCTTATATGACAAGAGGTCATAACAATGCACAGATGATTACAATGGGAGCAGAAATTGTTGGGCCAGGTCTCGCTAAGAATATTGTTGAAGCTTTTGTAAACGGTTCTTATGATGGGGGACGTCACCAAATCCGAGTGGATATGCTTAATAAAATGTGTTAGTACATGAAAGATAGTAGACGGAAATTTGGAGGAAAAACATGAAAATTGCAGTTGGTTGTGATCACATTGTAACCTATGAAAAAATTGCGGTTGTTGATCATTTAAAACGTCAAGGACATGACGTAATTGATTTGGGGACTTATGATAATGTTCGTACCCACTATCCTATTTTTGGAAAACGAGTAGGAGAAGCGGTTAGTCGCGGTGAAGCTGAAATTGGTGTCTGTATTTGTGGGACAGGTGTTGGAATTACGAATGCAGTAAACAAGGTACCAGGAATTCGTGCGGCTTTAGTTAGAGATATGAGTTCTGCCTTATATGCTAAAAGGAAACTGAATGCGAATGTTATCGGATTTGGTGGTAAAATTACGGGTGAACTGTTGATGTGTGATATCATTGATGCTTTTCTCCAAGCAGAGTTTGAGGGAACTGCAGAGCAGAAACATTTGATTGAGAAAATCCAGGCAGTTGAACACTTGAATGAAGACCAGCTTAATCCCGGATTTTTCCAAGAATTTTTAGAAAAATGGGATCGTGGAGAGTATCATGATTAAGGGCTCAGTTCCTATTTTTCTATTCCATTCTGAGGAATAAGTATTCGAGGAAAAATAGGTAATTTCTTGTTGCGAAGTTGCTAGAATGGCTCTGTTAGTTTCCTCCAGAATATATGGTACAATGATAGAAAATAGGGAGGACTTTATGAACAAACAGGAGAGGTTAGCTGAAATTACGCGTTTGGTCCATCAACGGGGGACAATTCGTATTTCGGAAATTGTAACCTTATTAAATGTGACAGATATGACTGTTCGTCGTGATCTAGCAGAATTAGAGGAGCAAGGAATTTTAACCAAAATTCATGGTGGTGCAAGGAGTAATAAGGCTTTTCAATACCGTGAATATTCTCACTCTGAAAAAGATATTCAACATAGGGAGCAAAAGAAGGAGATTGCTCGTCGTGCTGCTTCTCTGATAGAGGAAGGAGAGACGATTTTCCTTGGTCCGGGAACAACGGTTGCGTTTTTGGCAGAGGAGATTCGGAATACCCGTCTGACAGTCATTACAAACTGCATGCCTATCTTTAGAATCTTGTTTCAAAAAAAGACCGAAGATTTTCATGTTTTTCTCTTGGGTGGGGAGTATCGTCAAGTGACAGAGTCATTTGTTGGGGAAATTACGAATACCAGTTTACAGGAGATGCACTTTAGTAAGGCATTTGTTTCTGCAAATGGATTGAAAGGGAGTACCGTGATGACGTCAACCTTGGCAGAAGCCTATACGCAGCGGCTAGCCATCGACCATGCGGTTGAGAAATATCTTTTATTGGATTCGTCGAAGATTGGAAAAGATGATTTTGCCTCTTTTTATCACCTAAAAGATTTAACAGCGATTATGACGGATGCTCAGATGGACCAGGAGGGATTACAGTTTTTAGAACGGTATACAGAAGTGATTCCTCCAGAAGTATCTTTGGAAGAAAAAGAAGAGTAATGAAAAAACTAGGGACTCTGTTTCAGAGTCCCTAGTTTTTTAGGTTTTATTTAAGAAATTAAAGATTAAACAAATCATTTAAGTTTTCAGCTAATGTTGGATGCGTGAAGATTTGTTGGGCTAGGTAAGTGTAAGGGATGTGGTTATCCATAGCCATTGTAATCAAGTTGATTATTTCTTGAGCATTGTGGGATAGGATACTAGCTCCAAGAATTTCTTTTGTTTCAGTATTAACAATAGCTTTGAACGCTCCACGAAGATCACCGTCAACATGGCCACGAGGCATACCAGCTACAGGCATTTCTTTCGCTTTATAAGGGAGGTTTGCAGCTTGGGCTTGGGCTTCGGTCAGACCAACTTGAGCCAAGGTCGGTTGCATGAAGATGGCATTTGGGATATGTTTGCGGTTATCCAAGGTATAGCTACCGTCCCCTTCCAGATAGTTGTATACAATGCGGAAGTCATCTAGGGAAATGTAGGTAAATTGTGGGCCGCCATTAACGTCTCCAACTGCGAAAACTTGTGGAACTGTTGTTTGGCAATGAGCGTCAACTTGGATGGCTCCTCGATCAGTTAATTGAATATCTGTGTTTTCCAATCCAAGATTTTGGGTATTGGGTTTTCGACCAGTTGCATAGAGGAGAGCATCAAACTCAAAGGTACCTGCATTTGTATCTAAGCTGACTTTACCATCAGAGGTATTTGTAATGGCTTGGGTCTGTACTCCTAAATGAATCTGGATTCCATCTTCCTCCAGATATCCTTTAGCCATCTGAGCCAAGCTTTCTTCACTACGTGGTAGGAAAGTCTCAGCAGCATCTAAGATAGTGACCTGGCTTCCAAGGCGATTGTAGAGACTGGCAAATTCTAGGCCAATAGGTCCAGCACCAAGTACTCCTAGTCTTTGCGGTAACTCAGCCAAGCCTTGAATACCAG
Organism: Streptococcus sp. 10F2; assembly: GCF_054331515.2. Taxonomy (NCBI): domain Bacteria; kingdom Bacillati; phylum Bacillota; class Bacilli; order Lactobacillales; family Streptococcaceae; genus Streptococcus; species Streptococcus sp. 10F2. The sequence continues at coordinate 5,796 of NZ_JBTGGE020000032.1, forward strand.
TAGAATCATAGACATGTTCGCTCTCTAAGAGGCCTGGAATAGGGAGTTGGTTGGAGATGGCACCAGTATTGATAATGATAATCTCAGCAGTGACTTCTTGCTGATCATCTCCTGCGGTTAATGTTAGTACTTTGTTGGATTGAAACCGAGCTTGAGCATCAAAGAGGGTTACGCCTGCTCCTTCTAACATGGCATAATTTTTCTTGTTGAGCCGGCCAGTTACGGCATTTTTTTCGGCCATGACTTGGCTAAAAGATTGATTTTCTTCAGCAGCACGGATTAGAGTCTTGGTTGGGATACAGCCGATATTGATACAAGTGCCTCCATACATAGCTGGATCTTGTTCAGCTAATCCGACTTTTTTGCCTTGGCTAGCCATTTTGGCAGCTAAGGTTTTTCCGGCTTTTCCAAAACCAATTACAAATAAATCAAAATGTAGCATACGCTTCTCCTTAGTAAAAAAGCACCAGCAAGGGCTGGTGCATAGTGTGTTAGAATAGCTTTTTCAACTTGTCGACTGCACCACTTAAACCTTCTGATCCTGAAACCAAGGCTTTAGCTTGGTCAAGGTAAGAGCCAAGATCATCTTTGTGTTCGTCGATGAAGCGTTTTGCAGCTTCGATATCTTTACTTTCGATTAATTCTTTAACCTTGTTAAAAAGTTCAGTTGGGTTCATGGGTATCTCCTTTTGTTTTACTAGTACTAGGATAGCACAATCTGTTATGAAAGGCTATTCATAAGGGTTGGAAGAAATAAATACAGCTTCGGGAACATAGAAATCTTGGGATAGTAGTTCTAGGAGTCCTGTTTGTACATCTCGTTGAAAGACACTAGCATTATCTGATTCTTGGTGAACGACAATCAAGAATTGTTGGTCGCTAGAGAAATTAAAATCTCTAGGGAAATCTCCATGGCTAGAGATAATTTGAATCTGCTCTAAATTACCATCTGCTAGAACTTTGAAAACGGTAATCGAATTGTGACCACGATTGGAGACATAAACAAAGTTTCCGTCTTGGCTCATACGGATAGCTCCTACGGCATTGTCTCCTTGGAAATCTGCTGGTAGGGTAGATTGGCTATTCAAATAGTCGAAATCCCCGACTCCGTCATAGACTAAGGTCTCAACTGTTGAATTGAGTTCACACGCTAGGTAGGCCATCTTGAAGTAGGGATGGAAAACTAGGTGACGAGGGCCCGCTCCTGCTTGGGATTTGTATTGCCCTACAAGGGATAAATGACCTGTATCTGAAACAGCATAGGTGCTGACACGATCTGCACCTAAATCACAGGTGACCAGGTAGTTATCAGGTGTTAAATCTGAATAGTGGACATGGGAGGAGGCCTGGTTCGGATGAGGACCGGACCCTTCTTTAGTAACAACATCGGCAAGGTCTAATTGTCCATCTTTCCGAATGTGATAGGAGGTCACTTGCCCTTTATGATAATTGGAACCGTAGACGAGTTGCCGTCCTTTATCGTAGGCTACATAGCACAGGGAGGCACCATCTTCTAAGACGTGATTCAACAGCTGCCCTTCTACGGTGTAAGCCCCAATGCCTCCCCGTCCGTCTTGGGCTGCAACGCTATAGAGTCTATCTTGTGGGCTAAAGGCCAGATAGGTGGGGCTGGTTTCTCGCGCAAGGAGTTTCAAGTCTGAAAGCTTACCAGTCTCAAGGTCCAGCTTGGCCTGATAAATCCCTTGAGATTCACGTTTAGTATAGGTTCCAAAATAGAGGATATCAAACATTTGCTTCTCCTTTACTTGATTGCTTGAATTTGAGGATCGGATGAATAAACAAATTTGTTTTATCTTCATTATATCATAGGCTAGCTCGAGTTATTTTTGTAAAAAAATGTTAAAATGAAGGGAAATCTTGAAAAAGGAGCTAAGTATGCAGGAAAAAGAGCGAGGTTTTAACCTTTCCTGGTTTTTTAAGTGGTTTTTAGATAATAAAGCCATTACCGTCTTTTTAGTCTCTTTATTACTCTTTTTGAATATTTACCTCTTAACCAAAATTAGTTTTTTGTTTATACCAATCCTGGATTTTCTTCAGGTTTTGGCCTTGCCACTGATCATGTCTGGCTTGATTTTTTATTTACTGAATCCTTTGGTTGATTTCTTGGAATCTCGTAAAATTCCTCGACTTTGGGCCATCGTTTTGGTCTTTGTTTTGATTTCAGCCTTGCTAGTATGGGGCGTTGCTGTTTTGATTCCCAATCTACGGAATCAGTTTGTGGCTTTTGTCCATAATTTTCCAGCGTATTTGGATCAAGCAGAAGTCGTGGTGAATCAATTGATTTCTCAGCCTATGTTTGAAGCTGCTAGACCACAGTTTATGGAGCTTAATAATGAGATTTCTAATCGTTTGACGGAGTTTGTCAGTCAGTACTCACCACGGGCTGTTGATTGGGCTAGTAATTTCTTGTCAAGTGTGTCTCAGTTCTTTGTGGCGATTTTGATTATGCCGTTCATTGTTTTTTATCTACTACGGGATGGTAAGGAATTGAATCCGTATTTAAGCGCGTTTATGCCGACAAGATTCCGCCCAACTTTTAGCCGAATTATGGCGGATGTTAATAAGCAACTGGGCAATTATGTCCAAGGTCAAATTACGGTTGCTTTTATTGTGGCCATTATGTTTATTATCTTTTTTAAATTGATTGGTCTCAACTATGCGGTAACACTAGGGGTTACTGCAGGGTTCTTAAATTTGATTCCGTATTTGGGAAGTTTTTTAGCAATGATTCCAGCCTTGATTTTGGGTTTGATTGCAGGTCCTACCATGTTGATTAAGGTTATTCTAGTTTTTATTATCGAGCAGACCATCGAAGGTCGCTTTGTTTCTCCCTTGATTTTGGGGAGTCAGCTTAATATCCATCCTTTGACCATTCTTTTTGTCCTTCTGACATCTGGAAGTATGTTTGGAGTTTGGGGTGTCTTCTTGGGAGTGCCGGTTTACGCGTCTCTCAAGGTTATTGTTGAAGCATTTTTCACTTGGTATCAAGAGGTATCAGGACTGTATGAGGAGGAAAACAATGAATCCTAGTCACATTCTCCTAGAGGCTTTAGAACATCAGGATTTAGAGGCAGCGCAAGCTGCCTTTCATCAACTTTTGCAGGAGTCCTCAGAGGAGGAACAGTTTGAAATGGCGCTGTATCTAGAGGAGATGGGATTTTATGATCAAGCTCAACTTCTTTATGAGCAAGTTAAAGAAGCCTATCCGGAAGCCTATTTGAGTCTGGCACAAATGGCTAGTCAGGAAGGTCAGACCGAGGAAGCTTTTGCTTATTTGGAAGAAATTCCAGAAACCAGTGACTGGTATTTAGCCAGTCTCTTAGTGAAAGCCGATCTCTACCAAGCTGAAGGCCTATCCGATGTAGCGCGTGAAAAGTTGATGGAGGCCCAATCTCTTAGCACAGACCCGATTATCGTGTTCGGGATTGCGGAATTAGAGTTTGAGTTGGGGAATTACCAAGCTGCGATTCAGTCTTATGCCAGTTTGGACAATCGAGAAATCTATGCCTTAACGGGAATTTCAACCTATCAGCGGATTGCCCTTAGCTATGCCAGTCTTGGGAAGATGGAAGCGGCTATTGAGTTTTTAGAAAAAGCTATTGAATTGGAATATGATGATAAGAGTGTCCATGAATTGGCTCTTCTTTTGTTGGAGACAGGACGGACGCAGCGTGCCTTGGATTATTTCCGTCAATTAGAGGCCTTATCGCCAGATATGCTAGGTTTTGAATTAGGTTACGCAAGAGCTCTTAGAGAGGAACATCAGTTGGAACAAGCTTTGCGCGTGACGGAGGCTGGTTTGAAGAAGAATCCTTTTGATGAGAGCCTGATGTTATTAGCCTCTCAGCTGGCTTATGAAGTCCACGATATGCAAGGGGCTAAGACCTACCTGTTAAAAGCTCTGGAAATTGCGGAGGATTTGGAAGAGGTCTATCTGCGCCTCAGTAATCTTTACCTTGAAGAGGAGAATTTCCAGGAATTGGTGGATCAGATTCCTAAGGATGTCGATTCTGTACTGACTAAGTGGAATGTCGCCAAGGCCTTTCAATCCTTGGAAAAGGATGAGGAGGCTTTTGAACTTTACCAAAGTCTAAGGGGGGACTTGAGAGACAATCCAGAATTTTTGGAAGAGTATGCTTATCAATTACGCCAAATGGGGTATCGGGAGGAAGCTGTTGAAGTTGCCCAATCCTATCTAGCTCTAGTTCCTGATGATTTGGCTATGCAGGAATTTTTGGATAGTTTAGATGATTAAAATATATTCAGGTTCCTAGCTTGGTCCTTGAAAGTATGCTATAATCGAAATAATGTATTCTAACAAGGAGTCGTGATGAACAAAGCCTTAATAGTGGTTGCGAAGGTCAACCAGATTCAAGAATTGGAGACCCTGCTGAAATCAGTTATTCTCCATAATCAAAATCTTCATTTTTATATCGCTCATAATGGAATTGCCAAACAATGGTTTGGTAAGATTCGAAAACGACTGGCGGGTCTATCTGTAGACTTGACCTCTGTTCGCTTGCCAGAGGAGTTAGCGGACACAGATATGAGTCCTTTCCGCTATACTTTAGATTATCATGTAGAGGAAGAAAGTGTCTTGCTTCTATCACCAGATATGGTTGTGACTGGAGATTTAGGTCCCGTTTTCCAGAAAGATTTGGGGAATATTCTATCGATTTCCAGTGTCCAGAATCAGAATGACCTTGAAACAGGGACAGATGGTCGGGTTAAAGTGATTAGTCACCATGTTCCAAAATCTGTTAATTTAAAAAACTCCTTATCGGAGGAAAACATATCTAATAAAATGGATGTGTCTTTATTGATGAAGGGGAGAAAGCGCAAAGGAGTTGAGAACCTCGAAGAGACTGAACTGGAAAAAGGGCCGGTCTATCCGATTGTTATTCATTTTGATACTCCCTTCAAGCCGTGGTCTGAACTTCGTCGAGTTCCTTATCAAAATGTATGGTGGTACTATGCCAATCTCACGTGGGATGAGGTTATCTTAACTAGCCCATTCTTGTTGGAGGCACAAGTCCAATCCCTTTCTAATTATGACTATGTCGGTTGGGTCTATACCTACTCTGATGAATTACTTCATTTGGAGACCTTAGCTAGAGAACTACCGAATATTGGTTTTGTAGTGGCAGCACCAACTGAGGTGTCAGATTCCTTGATGAGTCTATTGGTCTATCCGAATATTACCTTGGTACCGGGTGTCAGTCAAGATAGTCTTTTGTACGAAGAAATTGTTCGAGAATCTGATTTCTACTTAGATATTAATGGCTACATGGAGGTTGGAAGTGTTGTCGCTGATATGGCGGCGGCTGGAAAACCTATCTTGGCCTTTGAGGAAACGAAGCATGGGGATCATGGTCAAAAAGTCTTTTCACCTGATAACCTCTTCCTAATGATTGAGACGATTCGTCATTTGGAGGTAGAGAATCTGTTATCCTCCATTGGAATCAGTAATTAAATCAAACCAGAGCAAGGTGCTTACAAAGCCGGATTTCGTAAATGGCTTGCAAGACAAAAAGGGTCGAGTATGTTTACTCGGCCCTTTTTCAGTTTGATTGTTTTTGTGCAGCTTGGCGCATAGCTTCGATTTTGTCGGGGTCAGGAGTGACTCGAAGGGTGTTTTGGCCAGTATAGGTGACAAAGCCTGGGCACCCCCCTTTGGGTTTGTGGAGTTTCTTGACCGGTAGCATATCTACTTGGATCAGATTGGAGTGACGAGCCTTGGAATAGTAGGCTGCTAGTTCAGCAGCATCTGTTTTAATGGCGTCAGAAGGATCGGGATTATTGGTGATGACAACATGGCTACCAGGGATATCCTTGGCGTGGAACCAGAGTTGGTCTTTCTTAGCTAATTTAAAGGTTAGTTCATCATTTTGAAGGTTGTTACGACCGACCAAAATCAGGGTTTCTTGATCGCTGGCTAAGTAAGCTTCTGGTTTTTGCCGGCGTGCTCGTTTATCTTGCCGGCTACGTTTGAAGAGACCAGCGGTTACCAGCTCTTCTCGAAGTTCGGGGATATCTTCAAGTCTTGCTTCGCCAAGTAAAAACTGAACTCCTTCTAGGTAATGAGCCCATTCCTGACTCTCTTCAATTTGCTGGTTGAGGTGGCGGATGGCCTCCTTAAATTTTTGGTAGCGTTTGAAGTAGCGTTGGGCATTTTGATTAGGAGTTAGCGCCTTGTCCAAGGCAATGGTGATGGGTTCATCTGTATAGTAGTTGTGTAAAATCACTTTGTCTTGATCGTTGGGAACTTGGTTGAGATAGGTCGTCAAGAGCTCCCCTTTTTGGCGATAGGATTCTGCCTTGTCGGTGTCCGCTAGCTCCTTTTCTAACTTCTCCAGTTTATCTACTGTTTTTTTCAATTCCGAATCGACTCGACGAATGAGCTCTCCCGCCTGCTGTTGGACCCGATCTCTTTCTGCTTTTTCGGCAAAAAAGAAATCCAGAGTTTCAGATAAGGAGGGATAGGTCTGGTCTAAAGAGTCTGGAAAAGGAATTGGAGAGAAAGATTTAGCTGTCAAATGACCTTGACTGGGAGCTTGGAAAAATTGATGGAAAGCATTGAGGCGGCTGGAAGCATGCTTCTCTAAGTGAGTTTCCAGAGCTTGGGCGGTATCTCGGCCTAATCCTTGAAAGTAACCTTGGAGGGTCTTGGCTTTGAGGTTTGTTGTTTGTAAAAAGGCGAACAGTTTTTCTTCCTCAATGGTAAAGGGATTGGCCCGTTCATCTGCTGGGGGTTGAATAGCTTGTACTCCTGGTAGGATGGTCCGATAAGAGTTCTGACCAAAACCTACATGTTTGATGGCTTCTAAGATTTTATGCTGAGTTTGGTCAATTAATAAAATATTGCTGTGTTTCCCCATCAGTTCAACCTGCAAGACGGCCGATTGGCTGTCCCCGATTTCATCTTTGTTTTGAGTCGTGATTCGGAGAACCCGGTCGTTTTCAACTTGTTCGATATCTTGAATAATGGCTCCCTGCAGGTATTTACGGAGTACCATGATAAAGGTAGAAGGATTGCTTGGGTTTTCAAAAACTTGCTGGGTGAGTTGGATTCGGTTGAGTGTTGGATGGACTGAAATTAGTAGTCGTTGGTTCTTACCCTGGGACCGAATTTGGAGCAAGAGTTCTTGTGCAAAGGGTTGATTAATTTTTTGAATACGTCCGCCGATTAGTTGAGACGCTAATTCTTGTCTCATATGGTGGAGAAAAAAACCGTCAAAAGACATGGGAACCTCCTTGATACTAGTCTTTAGATTATAGCAAAAAAAGCGCTAATAGAAAAAACTCTGACTTGACTTTTCCGCCTATCTTGCATAAACTGGGAGTAATTGTAAGGCAATTCATTTGAAATGCTGAAGTTTATCGGACTGTTGAAGTTCATGCTTTAGTTGAAATGTTGCGAATATATTTTCATGTGGTAAGAAAGGGGAATCTATGAAAAATAAAGCCTTATTGATGACTTTGTTGGCCTTTTTTGTACTCCTCGGAGTTGGAGTGAGTCAAGAACTAGGTTGGTTCTCCTTGACAAGCCAGAGTCAGGCTACCAAGGCAAAATTAGGGGTTCTTCAGTTTGTTAGCCACCCGTCCTTGGACGAGATTTACAAAGGAATTCAAGCAGGGTTGGAAGAAGAGGGATATGGGAAAGAGAAGTTGGACATCCAATTTCTCAATGGCCAAGCTGATCAGAGTAAGCTGACCTTAATGAGTCAACAATTGATTGAAGGGGGGAATCAGGTCTTATTGGGGATTGCGACCCCAGCTGTCCAGTCTTTGGCTAATGCCAGTAAGGATTTGCCTGTGATCATGGGTGCTGTCTCAGACCCTGTTGGGGCGAATTTGGTGGAGGATCCAGAACATCCAGGCGGCTTGATAACGGGAGTCTCGGATCAAAATCCAGCAGCTCAGCAGGTTGCTTTGATTCAGACTTTAACCCCTACTGTAAAAAAAATAGGAGCCCTTTATTCCAGTGGAGAAGATAATTCCAAGTCACAAATTGCGGAGTTTAAGGAAGCTGCTGAAAAAGCAGGTTTAGAAGTAGTTGAGCAGGCCGTTCCTTCTACCAATGAACTCAATCAAGCAGTCGGAGTTTTAACGGACAAGGTTGATGCCATCTGGGTTCCAATTGACAACACCATCGCCTCAGCCTTTTCAACGGTTGTCGCAGCAAATCAGTCAGCCAAATTGCCTCTCTATCCAAGCGCTGGGGCTATGGTTGAAGCTGGTGGACTAGCTTCTGTTGTGGTCGATCAATTTGAACTTGGGCGAGCTACTGGAAAAATGACCGCTCGTGTTCTCAAGGGAGAACAACCAGGTGCTATTCCTGTTGAATTTTTCTCTCAAGGAAAACCCGTTCTTAATACGCAGGTAGCTAATGATCTTGGAATTCGTATTCCAGAGGATATCAAAAAGAATGCTCAGTTGGTGGTAACGAGTCAGACAGAAGAATAGAGCTTTTATCAAAGAGAGTGGGAAATGTGAGCGAATGTCGTTCGCTTTGTAGATTCAATGTTGCACAATCCAAGATTGTCCTGCTGTTTGACTTGATCAACCACGGTATCAAAGAATTTTCACGTTAGAGGCTGGTATTTAACCCAGCCTCTTTTTTACACAAAAAAAACGACCTGTCATGGTACGACGGGTCGAGTTTTCTGAGATCTACCTGTTATCCAAGGTTAATAGCATTGGGAAATTTAGATGATTTCTGACCGGTGTCCTTCTTTTTAGGGAAGTAAGTTATAAATAGACACAGGTAGAGAGGTGGGATAACAGGAAATATCAGGTTAGCTATTATTGAAAGCGACACTTGTTCATCAGAGTGTTACTTTTCAATAAGCTATATTCAGTATACTATATTTTCTGAAAATCTACAATAATTTTAGGGGTGGTTTTCCTAATCAAAGAATTGATAGTAATCTTGAAGGCTTAGTTGAGCCTTTTCTTCCTGTGTTAAATCTTGGATAATTTGTCCATTTTTTAAAATAAGCAGGCGATTACCATAGTGGAGAGCATCTTCCATACTATGGGTAATCATCAGACTGGTTAATTTCATTTCCTCAACAAACTGCTGAGTCAACTTCATCAAGTCTTTACTGGTCTTAGGATCCAGAGCTGCCGTATGCTCATCTAGCAGTAGAAGGTCTGGCTTTTTCAAGGTGGCCATTAGGAGGCTAAGGGCTTGACGTTGACCACCAGATAAACTTTGGACCTCGGTATCGAGGTGTTGGTCCAAACCATTTGGGATTTTTTTCAAGAGATCTTTGAAATAATCAATTTTTTCCTTTAACTGACGAGGGGTGAGGTCTCGTTTCTCACCACGATAATAGGCAAGTAACATATTTTCTGCCAGTGTCATTCGAGGAGCTGTTCCCATTTTTGGATCTTGGAAAACACGCGCAATAAAACGGGCTCTTTTTGCCGGTGACCAACTGGTGACATCTGTATCGTGGATGAGGATACGCCCACTGGTTAGGGGAAGAGTACCTGCAATGACATTGAAAAGGGTTGATTTACCAGCTCCATTTCCGCCTAGGACTGTGATGAAATCTCCATCATAGATGCTGAGTGAGACATGGTCTAGGATAACCCGTTTTTCCTCCAGCCCATTTTGAATGATCTTGGTAGCATCCTGTAGTTCAATGATTTTTTTCATGCGTTCAGTCGAACTCCTTTCAAAATGGATTTCCGAAGTTGGGGTACAATGAGGCAGAAAGCCAAAATAAGGGCATTGTAGAGGCGAAGATAGTTCGTGTTAAATCCAAGAGATAGGACCACCCAAATAAGGATTTGGTAAATAACAGCTCCAAGTCCAATCGAAATGAGGCGCTCCGGTAGGGTAACATTCTTGAAGAGTACCTCCCCAATAATAATACTAGCTAGACCAATCACGATAATCCCGATTCCACGAGAAATATCAGCATAACCTTCTTGTTGGGCAACCAAAGCTCCAGCTAGACCAATCATAGCATTGGACAGAATTAGCCCCATAACCTCCATTCGCGGAGTCTCGATACCAAAGCTCTGGGCCATGTCAGGATTGTCCCCTGTAGCAATAAAAGCTTGCCCCAGGCGGGTATTGAGAAAATAAATGATGGCAGCTAGCAGTAGGCTAAAAATCAAGAGTCCTAGTATCACATTGTTGATTCGATCCGTAAAAGGAAGCCAGGACTGAAGTAGGGATTGATTGAGCAGGCCTAAATTGGACCGTCCCATGACCATGAGCATGATGGAATGACAGGAGGTCATGACCAAAATTCCTGCCAAAATAATCGGAATCCGTCCCTTGGTATAGAGCATACCTGTGACAAAACCAGCCAAAGCCCCAGCTCCAGCGGCAGCTAAAGTGGCCCATAAAGGATTTATCCCCGCAGTAATCAGACTAACAGCTACCGCTCCTCCTAGTGGAAAGCTCCCTTCCGTTGTCATATCTGGAAATTTGAGAATCCGAAATGTGAGGTAGAGGCCCATTCCTAAAACGGCCCACAATAAGCCTTGTGAGATAACAGATAGAATCATAGACTCCAACCTTTCTTTTTAATCTGTTTCCATTGTACCAAAAAGAAGAGTCTTGAGGTGGATGGTCTGTCTAAATCCTATGTATTTCTGGAATGAGCGTGGGAAGGGAATAGAAAAAAAAGGCAAAATGTAGTATAATGGGGAGGTTCATCACAGGGTGAAATAACTACAATTTATGAAAAATTTATTCAAAGGAGGATGTATGTCAGACATTAAGATTACGGCTCTTGGCGGAGTTCGTGAGAATGGAAAAAACTTTTATTGGGCAGAAATTGATGAAGCAATCTTCATTTTGGATGCCGGTCTTAAATACCCAGAAAACGAGCAGCTTGGGGTGGATGTGGTGATTCCTAATTTAGATTATTTGATTGATAATCGTGATCGTATTGCTGGGGTCTTTCTAACTCATGGCCATGCAGATGCGATTGGTGCCCTTCCCTACCTTCTAGCGGAAGTTCAGGTACCTGTTTTTGGTTCTGAGCTGACCATTGAGTTGGCGAAGCTTTTTGTGAAGCGCAATGATCGTGTTAAGAAATTCAATGATTACCATGTTATTGATGAGGACACCGAGATTGATTTTGGTCAAGCAACGGTGTCTTTCTTCCGGACTACTCATTCTATTCCTGAGAGTCTGGGAATTGTTTTGAAGACAGATCAAGGTCAGATTGTGTATACAGGAGACTTTAAATTTGACCAAGCGGCAAGTCCAGCTTATGCGACGGATTTTAGTCGGTTAGCAGAAATTGGTAAAGAAGGGGTCTTGGCCCTTTTAAGTGATTCCGCTAATGCGGACTCTAGTATGCAAGTGGCAAGTTACAGTGAGGTTGGGGAAGAGATTTCCCAGACTATTGCGGATTGGGAAGGGCGGATTATTGTCGCAGCGGTTGCTAGTAATCTTTCTCGGATCCAGCAAGTTTTTGATGCCGCTGTTGCAACCGATCGCAAGGTTGTCTTGACTGGTTTTGACATTGAAAATATTGTCCGAACAGCGATTCGCTTGAAAAAATTGACCTTGGAAGATGACGATGTTTTGATCAAGCCGAAGGATATGGGACAATATGCTCCAGAAGAATTGATTATTCTGGAAACTGGACGTATGGGTGAACCAATCAATGGTCTTCAAAAAATGGCTCAGGGTCGTCACCGGTATGTCGAAATTACAGATGGAGATTTGGTCTATATTGTTACCACTCCGTCTGTAGCCAAGGAAGCAGTTGTAGCCCGTGTTGAAAATATGATTTACCAGGCAGGTGGGGTTGTTCGTTTGATTACCCAAAACTTACGCGTGTCTGGTCATGCTAACTCTCGAGACCTACAACTCATGCTTAGCCTCTTGAAACCTCGTTACCTCTTCCCTGTTCAAGGGGAGTACCGCGATTTGGTTGCCCATGCCAAAGCAGCCATGGAATTGGGGATGTCATCCGACACTATTTTCCTTATGAAAAAGGGAGATCAAATGGAATGGGACGGTCAAGGTTTTGTCTTTGCAGGATCTGTCCCAGCCGCAGACGTCTTGATTGACGGAAACGCCATAGGAGATGTCGGAAATGTGGTTCTTCGAGATCGTAAGGTTTTATCGGAAGATGGAATTTTTATTGTCGCTATTACGGTCAATCGTAAACAGAAGAAGATTGTAGCCAAGGCTAAAGTACATACCCGTGGTTTTGTCTATGTTAAGAAAAGTCGGGATATTCTACGGGAATCCGCTGATTTGGTTAACCAAACGGTTGAAGAATATCTTAGCCAACCAAATTTTGATTGGGCTGAATTAAAAGGAGCGGTACGGGATAACCTCTCCAAGTATCTCTTTGAACAAAGCAAGCGCCGTCCAGCGGTCTTGCCAGTTGTGATGGAAGTGAAATAGGAGAGCTTACGTGGCACTATTGAATTTTCAATATAGATCTGAAGTATTGTCTATGAGTGTGACGATTAATCTGCTTTACCCAGACGCTGCTTTATGCAATGCCGAGATAGAGGACATTCCAGTCCTGTATCTTTTGCATGGTATGAGTGGAAATGCAGATACTTGGATGCGTCGAACGAGCATTGAGCGTTATGTCAGAAATACGAATGTCATCGTAGTCTTCCCAGATACCCATGATGGTTGGTACACCAACACACCCTATGGCTATAATTATTTTGACGCCATTGCACTTGAATTACCACAAGTCCTTGCCAACCTCCTTCCGAAGATGAGCCGTAAACGGGAGAAGACTTTTGTAGCCGGTTTGTCTATGGGGGGCTATGGGGCTATGAAGCTGGCTTTGCAGACCAACCGATTTTCTTATGCCGCTAGTCTGTCAGGGGCACTGGACTTTCAAGATGTGGAGTCGCTCGTAGATGATTTCCGGGGGAGGACTTACTGGCAAGGAGTGTTTGGTCAGCAGGTTTTTGATAGGAATCACCCTGCTCATCTCGTGAACTGGTTAGAAGAAGCTGATAGAAAAACCAACCTCTTTATCTGGTGTGGGGAACAGGATTTTCTTTTTCCTGCTAATCAACGAGCTAAACAAATACTCGAACATGCGGAGTTTGATCTAACCTATAGCTCTAGTCCTGGAAAACACGAATGGTATTATTGGGATCAGCAAATCCAAGAAGTGCTGAAGTGGTTACCCATTGATTACCAAGAAGAAGAGCGCTTGAGTTAAGCTATTTTTTAGCCTCCTCCTTTATACTAGAGAGCCTAAGGAGGTGGAAATTTGTTTCTTATTCGTTTTATTTTGAGAGTTATCTCTACTATTTTCCACTTGATTTTTTCTTTGGTGAAGCTAGTTGTGTGGACTATTAGTCTGGCGCTCCTCCTTCTTTTTGTGGGACAATGGGTTACAGGTGGGCAATTACCTGTATCTAGTTATTTGACAGAGCTTCCCCAACGTTTTTTGAGCAATCCAACTCAAATTCCTACAGATTTGACCAATTCTAATTCAGATGAGCGTCATCGTTGGGATCAGAATCAGGCCTTGGTCTATATTTCTACAGAAGATAGTACGATGGTATCTGCCTATCGTGACGCCATGCGTCAGTGGAATCAAACAGGGGTATTCCAGTTTATTGAAACTGACGATGCCAGTCTGGCGCAAATCGAAGCTGGTGTTTACAGTGATTCCCAGGTTTCAGCAGCGGGAGAAACCGAATCCCAAACCAATGTTTTAACCAATCGTCTAAACAAGGCCAAGGTAGGACTCAATGCTCATTATCTCTCCAATCCCTATTATGGCTACAGCTATGAGCGGGTAGTCAATACAGCTGCCCATGAATTAGGTCATGCTATCGGATTGGATCATACGGACGAAGAATCCGTCATGCAACCGGCAGGCTCCTTTTACTCCATTCAAGCTAGGGATATTGAGGTAGTCCGCCAGCTTTATCAAGATTAAAGATAGATCGACCTGGGAAAAGCTCCCAGGTTTTTTGATGGTGAAATATGCATTATTCGTTTAATGTATTGACAACAACCGAATTTTTGTATAGAATTATAAATAAAGGAGAGTGGTAGTATGGCAACAACAAATTTAAATATTCGAGCAGATAAAGAGATTAAAGAAAAAGCAGATCAAGTATTTGGAGAGTTAGGGTTAACGATGACTGCGGCTATAAATCTTTTCTTACGTGCTAGTATTCGGGAAAACGGAATTCCATTTGAATTAAAATTAGACAATCCCAATTATAAAACTAGACTTGCTATCGAGGAAGGGAGACGAATTGCGGAAGATTCATCTGTACAAGGGTATCACTCAATTCAGGATTTAAAAACAGCGTTAGAAATATGATGAAATATGAGATTCGATTTACCAGTCGCTTTAAAAAAGATATAAAACTTGCAAAACGTCAGGGAAAAGATTTAGATAAGTTATTTCAAATTGTTGAGCAGTTAGCCAATGGCGAAACACTGGAAGAAAAATATCGGGATCATTCTTTGTCTGGGAATTATAGTGGAACTAGAGAGTGTCATATTGAACCAGATTGGTTATTAATTTACGAAATTATTGAAGATGTATTAGTTCTATCTTTACAGAGAATTGGTTCGCATTCTGACCTGTTTAAATAAAGTTTTTCAACTGGTGATATATATTTGAATATAACAGAATAAAGTTTGGTATTTAATAACATATGATGAGTTCTGATAGAGAAATTATCGAAGAAAAAAGAGTTTTAAAGGCTTTGAGCCTGTCGAAGAACTAAGTTTTTAAATATTATTGCAGAAAATTTGAAGATTTCTAACTAACAAACTTTCAAATATAATGGTCGTGGTAGTTATGGTTTAAAGGAAGGTAAGCTTTTTTTTAATCTAAGTTCAGGGACAACCCTCGACCTCGATAAGTCAATGTTTATTGGATTATCATCTAATACTGTACAATTCGAGAAGCCGATTGGAGGAGATATTGAGGTTACTGTAGAACAGCATTAATCATTGGAAGAAAGAAGGAGCTCTCGCTATCGTGATTTTATCCCAATTGGCTATTCTAGTAAATTAAACTGGAGGAAAGGTTATATTTTATTTGCTTGGCTGGTTGATAGGTATTTTTATAAAGTTTCTTTTAACCAGTCTGAGAAAAGAATGATGTATTTTACTCAATCGAAATGGTCTAATGAACCGATAAATAAGCGAGCAGATGAAGTCTATAATCAATTTTATTATGAACAAAAACTACAAAAGTTGCTATCGGAAGATGAAGTTCAATTTGCGAGATTCCGATATTCGGTACAATTGATCTATGTAGAATGTAACGAGGTACCAATAGCTACCCATATGCAATTAATAACTGACAATGAAGACGTATATTTTAATGTAATTGTTCCGAATGCTAAATTTCAAGTTGAAGTTAGCCACCGATAAGAAATTCCTTCGGTGACTTGTATTCTAAGCATTTTTTAGGATAGTTGTTTATCCAATTTTCAATAAAGGCGACCTCTTTTGAGGTCGTTTCTTTGGTTCCTTTTGGTATACTCTTTTAGATTATAAACTGTATATGATATACTGTTTTTATGGCATACGGAATTGATTTTAGAAAACGGGTCCTTGAATATGTTAAAGAGGAACATACACGTAAAGAAACAGCAGCTTTATTTAATATTAGCATCAATACTTTATACAGTTGGGAAAAGCAAGAGCGAGAACTCGGTCACTTAGAACGTAAAAAGCGTGTTGCTAAATCCAGAAAAA
>NZ_JBTGGE020000033.1:0-20212 GCF_054331515.2 Streptococcus sp. 10F2
CGCCCAACAAAACTGCAATACCTAGGCTATGGCTTTTGGAAATCCCCCAAAGGTTGGCGTAGTCGCCCCCACAAAGAGAGTGTGCAGAAGTTTGTGAGAAAACTTAAGCAACTGACTTCTAGGAAGTGGAGTATCAGCTTGAGTGAACGAATCACACTACTAAATTCTGTCATCAGAGGTTGGGTTAACTACTTTTCAATCACGGACATGAAAACGGTGATGTCAAAAGTAGATGAGCGACTTCGAACGCGAATGCGAGTAATCATCTGGAAACAGTGGAAAAAGAAGCCCCGACGCCTTTGGGGCTTACTGAAACTAGGAGTTCCTAGGTGGATAGCGGACAAAGTGTCAGGTTGGGGTGACCACTATCAACTAGTAGCACAAAAGTCAGTATTAAAGAGAGCCATATCAAAACCAGTCCTCGCCAAACGAGGACTGGTCAGCTGTCTAGACTACTACTTAAAACGACATGCGTTAAAAGTTAACTGAACCGCCGTGTGCCGAACGGCACGCACGGTGGTGTGAGAGGGACTATCAATTAGTCCCTACTCGATAGCGAAATCTAAAAACGAACTTTAGTGTTTGTAATCTAGTAGTTTATTGACAATTTTCGGACAATTCTGTATAATAGTTTCGGAAAGGTCGGTTTTACATTTGGTTAGAGAAAATCTAACTAGATAAATAATTTGTTGAGGTAAAGTCATGTTAAACGAGTTTCCTATTTTTGATTATGAAGATATTCAGCTAATTCCGAATAAGTGTATTATTGCTAGCCGTTCAGAGGCCAATACAGAGGTTACCTTTGGTAAACATACTTTCAAGTTACCAGTGGTTCCAGCTAATATGCAAACCATTGTAGACGAGGAACTTGCTGAAAAATTAGCACGTGAAGGTTATTTCTATATCATGCACCGATTTGATGAAGAAGCTCGCCTGCCGTTCATTAAAAAAATGAAAGAGCAGGGACTGATTTCTTCGATTTCTGTAGGTGTAAAAGATTACGAATATGACTTTGTCAGTCAGTTAAAAGAACATGTTCCTGATTATATCACCATTGATATTGCTCATGGACATGCTGAAAGTGTTATCAAGATGATTCAACATATCAAAAAGGAATTGCCGGAAACCTTTGTTATCGCTGGAAATGTAGGGACACCAGAAGCTGTTCGGGAATTGGAGAATGCAGGTGCAGATGCTACCAAGGTAGGGATTGGCCCTGGTAAGGTCTGTATCACTAAGGTTAAAACTGGATTTGGTACAGGGGGCTGGCAATTAGCAGCATTACGTTGGTGTGCAAAAGCGGCTCGGAAACCGATTATTGCGGACGGAGGGATCCGTACTCACGGTGATATTGCTAAATCCATTCGTTTTGGTGCCAGCATGGTCATGATAGGGTCTCTCTTTGCAGGTCATTCAGAGAGTCCTGGTAAATTAATTGAAGAAGATGGACAAGCCTTCAAAGAGTACTATGGATCTGCGTCTCAATTCCAAAAAGGGGACTATAAAAATGTTGAAGGGAAGAAGATTCTCTTACCTGCCAAAGGTTCTATTTTTTCAACTTTGAAAGAAATGCAGGAAGATCTTCAGAGTTCTATCTCTTATGCAGGTGGGCGAGATCTGGAAAGTCTTCGAAAAGTAGATTATGTTATTGTGAAAAATTCTATTTGGAATGGTGATAGTTTGTAAGAGAGGATCCAAGCCCTAAGTTGGCTTGGATTTTTCCCTTTACGAGCCTGCTAAAGGGGGGATTTTTGGTATACTAGTAGTGATCTTAAAAATGTTTGAATGGAGGTGAAAACATGCATCAAACCTATACGAATTCTGAAAAAATGAGAGTCTTTTTTCAAATCTTTTTACCTATTCTGATTTATCAAGTCGCGAATTTTTCAGCCTCCTTTATTGATACCATGATGACAGGCCAGTATGGGACCCTGGATTTAGCAGGAGTCGCCATGGCAACGAGTATCTGGCATCCGATGTTTACCCTGGTTACTGGGATTCTTTCAGCTATTGTCCCTATTATTGGCTACCATTTAGGGCAAGGACATCAGGAGAAAGTTGCTAGGGATGTTTGGCAGTTTATTTATTTGTCCTTTTGCTTAGCGATTATTCTTTTTCTGATTATTGGATTTGGCGCTCCTCTTTTATTAGAAAACCTAGGATTACAGGCAGAGGTTCTAGCGGTTGGAAAAAACTATCTTTACTTCATGTTATTAGGGATTTTGCCACTGTTACTTTTTAGTGTATGCCGTTCTTTTTTTGATGCTTTGGGTTTGACAAAATTGTCGATGTACCTGATGTTGCTTCTCTTGCCTTTTAATGCCTTTTTTAATTACCTGTTAATCTATGGCATTGGTCCAATTCCTGAGTTTGGGGGAGCAGGAGCGGGGCTTGGGACTTCTATGGCTTACTGGGCTCTACTGCTCGTAATTCTTGGTGTTATGTTTTGGCATCCTAAAATTAGAACATATCGTGTCTTTAAACCACAAGGTCTGCATGTTCCTGGATTTATGGAAGGTTGGAAACTCGGTTTACCAATTGGGGGTGCCGTTTTTGCAGAGTCAGCTATTTTTGCGGCGGTTGGCTTTTTTATGGCTCGTTTTTCTTCAGAGGTTATTGCAAGTCATCAGGCTGCTATGAATTTTTCTAATATGATGTATGCTTTTCCCTTGAGTGTGTCTATGACTATGGCCATTATTATTTCTTATGAAAAAGGTGCAAAACGTTTAGATGATGTTTTGGCCTATAGTCGAATTGGTCGACTCATGGCTATTCTGTTTGCGACGGTAACCCTACTGTTTCTATATATTTTCCGTGATCAGGTGGCAGCTCTTTATGGGAAAGAATCGGAATTTATTAGACTAACCAGTCAATTCCTGGTCTATGCCCTCTTTTTCCAATTTGCGGATGCTCTTTTATCACCGATCCAGGGGATTTTACGGGGGTATAAGGATACAACCTATCCCTTTGTTATTGGAATTATTAGCTATTGGATAATAGCTCTTCCTCTAGGTTATTTTTTAGATATTCGGACGAGTTTTGGACCCGATAGTTACTGGATTGGCCTCAATATTGGATTGTGGGTGTGTGCCTTCCTCTTGCAGTGGAGAATGATGTCCGTTCAAAGAAAATGATAAGTGACTAGCTTGAATGCAAACAAAAACGACAGTTTCAAAGTGATATGATATCTCTAAAGTAGACATGGTAACTAACCAAAATCTACTTTAGAGATATCATATTCAAAGGCTGTCGTTTTTGTAATGAATATAGAATCCTCATTAGGACTTAGTTTTCATTTGCCCTTGAGGGTAGTAAGTTCCTTCAGGAAGATCTTGAATAAAGACATGAATAGCTTCTTTTGGAGCTCCTGTATGTCTCATAACAGATTCTGTGACCTCTGCAGCAAGGGCTTGTTTTTGCTCAAGAGAGCGTCCTTCAAAGAGTTCGATTTTTACAAATGGCATAATATTCCTCCCTAAAATCCATTGTACCATAATGAGACTGGGGAAAAGACTGTAAGTTTGGTCTGATTTTGTGTTACAATGGGTAAGAAATAAATTTTAGAAAGTTGAAACATGGCGCAACTTTATTTTAAGTATGGGACAATGAATTCCGGGAAAACAATTGAAATTCTCAAAGTAGCCCATAATTATGAAGAACAGGGGAAGCGGGTCCTGATTATGACCTCCGCCCTGGATACGCGAGATGGAGTTGGAATGGTCTCAAGTCGAATTGGAATGAGACGCGAAGCTCTAGCTATCGATGATGATTTTGATGTCTTTGGTTTTATTCAAGAAGAACAAAATCAAGAGGAACTTTTTTGTGTTCTCATTGACGAAGCTCAATTTTTAAAACGACATCATGTCTTTGCTTTGGCAAGAGTTGTAGATGAGTTAGCTATCCCTGTTATGGCCTTTGGTTTAAAGAATGATTTCCGAAATGAGTTATTTGAAGGGTCTAAATATCTGTTACTTTTCGCAGATAAGATTGAAGAGATTAAAACGATCTGTCATTATTGTTCTAAAAAAGCAACAATGGTCCTTCGGATGCAAGATGGAAAGCCTATGTATGATGGTGAACAAATTCAAATTGGCGGAAATGAAACCTATGTATCCGTTTGTAGAAGGCATTATTTTAATCCAGAATTAGAAGGAGTTAGCTAAGAATGAATATTTATGATCAATTACAAGCGGTGGAAGATCGCTACGAGGAACTGGGAGAACTCTTAAGTGATCCACAAGTCGTCAGTGATACTAAACGCTTTATGGAACTTTCGCGCGAAGAGGCTTCAACACGTGAGACAGTGGCCGTATATCGGGAGTACAAGCGTATCTTGCAATCTATTACGGATGCTGAAGAGATGATTAAAGATGCAGCAGGTGATGCTGAATTGGAAGAAATGGCTAAAATGGAGTTGAAAGAATCCAAACAAGCCAAGGAAGAATATGAGGATCAGTTAAAAATATTATTACTTCCAAAAGATCCAAACGATGATAAAAATATTATCTTGGAGATCCGTGGTGCAGCTGGTGGAGATGAGGCGGCGCTCTTTGCAGGGGATCTCTTGACCATGTATCAGAAATATGCTGAAACCCAGGGATGGCGCTTTGAAGTCATGGAAACATCTATGAATGGTGTTGGGGGATTCAAAGAAGTTGTGGCTATGGTATCAGGTCAGTCTGTTTATTCAAAGCTTAAATATGAATCAGGTGCCCATCGGGTTCAGCGAGTTCCTGTGACGGAAAGTCAAGGACGTGTTCATACTTCAACGGCAACTGTACTCGTGATGCCTGAAGTTGAAGAAGTAGAATATGATATTGATCCAAAGGATTTACGGGTCGATATTTACCATGCATCGGGAGCAGGGGGGCAAAACGTCAACAAGGTTGCAACAGCTGTTCGGATTGTTCATCTCCCTACTAATATTAAAGTTGAGATGCAGGAAGAGAGAACCCAGCAAAAGAATCGCGATAAAGCTATGAAAATTATCCGTGCTCGGGTTGCTGATCATTTTGCACAAATTGCTCAAGATGAACAGGATGCTGAGCGTAAATCTACGATTGGTACAGGTGACCGGTCCGAACGGATTCGAACCTATAATTTCCCGCAAAATCGAGTGACAGACCACCGGATTGGTTTGACCCTTCAAAAGCTAGATAGTATTTTATCGGGGAAATTGGATGAAGTAGTAGATGCTCTTGTTTTGTACGATCAAACCCAGAAATTAGAGGCCTTAAATAACTAGATGAGATATAGCCAACGATTCCAAGAATTTCACAAGCAACTGGCCCAAGTTGGTGAGGAACCAGAAGCCTTTGACTTTTTAATTCGAAAACTGTTTAATTTTACTTTCACGGATTTTGTTTTCTTTTTACAAAAAGAGGAAGAGGCTGAGGTGCTTACCCAGCTGAAATCCTACCATAAGCGCTTGATGGCTCATGAACCGGTTCAGTATATCCTTGGTTCAACAGATTTTTGTGGACTTGACTTTTTAGTCGATAAAAGAGTTTTAATTCCTAGACCTGAAACGGAAGAATTGGTTGGTTTAATTTTAGATGAAAATCCGGCTGAAGATTTAAAAATTGTAGATATAGGAACCGGTAGTGGGGCGATTGCTCTATCCTTGGCCAAGCAACGACCAACATGGCAGGTCTGGGCAACAGATATTTCCCATCAAGCTTTAGAAGTTGCAGACTTAAACAGGAAAAGACTCGATTTGGACAAGCAAGTATCCCTAATTCAGAGTAATCTTTTGGAAGCTGTGACCGGTTCTTTTGATGTTTTGGTTTCTAATCCTCCCTATATCTCTTGGGAAGATCAAGATGAAGTGGGAGCAAATGTTCTCCAATCAGAACCCCATCTAGCTCTTTTTGCAGATGAAGATGGTTTGGCTTTATATAGACAGCTAGCAGCAGAGGCAGGAGCCTATTTAGACTCAAATGGAAAGATTTATCTTGAGATTGGCTATAAACAAGGGAAAGCTGTTCAATATCTCTTTCAAGAAGCTTTTCCTAAAGCGCGTGTGCGAGTGCTTGCAGATCAATTTGGACAGGATCGGATGGTGGTAGTAGATGGAAATCTTAAAGGCTGAATTGGAGGCAGGACGAGCCGTCATTCTTCCAACAGAAACAGTTTATGGAGTATTTGCCAAGGCTTTGGATAAAGAAGCTGTAGAGTTGGTCTATACTCTAAAGCAAAGACCACGAGATAAAGCCATGAATCTCAATATTGCGAACATCGATCAAGTAAAAAAGTATGCAAAGGAGATTCCCGCTTATTTTGAAGAGTTAGCAGCTCATTTTTGGCCTGGCCCTCTGACGATTTTGCTAAAAGCTAGTGAGGATGTGCCATTTTGGATTAATTCGGGTTTACCTAGTGTCGGATTTCGAATGCCAGCTCATCCTCTAACCCTACAATTAATTCAAGAACAGGGTCCATTGATTGGTCCCTCTGCTAATTTGAGTGGTTTGCAAAGTGGTCAGGTTTTTAAGCAAATTCAAGAAGACATTTGTATTCCAGGTTATGCAGATGATTCTTTTCTGACGGGAGTAGATTCTACCATTCTTGACTTATCACAAGAGCAGGCTTGTATTTTAAGACAAGGCGTTATTACCAAAAAAGACTTAAAAGCTGTTGTTCCTCAACTGGAATTTAAAGAGGTGGAAAAATGATTTTTGAAAACAATGATTATCGGAACTATGACCCAGAACTTTGGGCAGCTATGGATGCGGAAGCCAAACGTCAAGAAGAGAACATTGAACTCATTGCTTCTGAAAATGTCGTTTCTAAAGCTGTAATGGCAGCTCAAGGATCACTATTGACCAATAAATATGCGGAAGGTTATCCAGGACGTCGCTATTATGGAGGAACTGAAGCAGTAGATGTGGTTGAAAATTTGGCGATTGAACGGGCTAAGGAAATTTTTGGAGCTACTTTTGCGAATGTCCAACCCCATTCAGGTTCTCAAGCTAATGCGGCAGCTTATATGACTCTAGTACAACCAGGTGATACGATTCTTGGAATGGATTTATCAGCAGGTGGTCATTTAACCCATGGTTCACCGGTGAGCTTTTCAGGCAAAACCTATAACTTTATTGCTTATAATGTTGATCCAGAAACAGAGTTGCTTTCCTACGATGAGCTGGAGATGTTGGCTAAGAAACACCAACCAAAACTGATTGTTGCAGGAGCTTCAGCCTATTCTCGAATTCTTGATTTTGAACGTCTGCGTCAAATTGCAGATGCTGTGGATGCTTATCTCATGGTGGACATGGCTCATATTGCAGGTTTGGTAGCAGCTGGTCTCCATCCCAATCCAATGCCCTTTGCTCATGTTGTGACCTCTACAACCCATAAAACTCTTCGTGGTCCTCGCGGTGGTCTTATCCTAACGAATGATGAGGAACTCGCTAAGAAAATTAATTCTGCTATTTTCCCAGGACTCCAAGGTGGCCCCCTAGAGCATGTCATTGCAGCCAAGGCTGCAGCCTTTAAAGAGGTTTTAGATCCTGCTTTTAAAGAGTATATGCAGCAAGTATTGGACAATACGCAAGCAATGGTAGAAGTCTTTCTTCAAGATGAAGATTTTCGTGTGATATCAGGAGGCTCTGATAACCATCTCTTTATGGTGGATGTGACGAATGTTGTTGAGAATGGAAAAATTGCTCAACAACTTTTGGATGATGTTCATATTACGTTGAATAAAAATTCAATTCCTTATGAACAGTTATCTCCTTTTAAAACATCTGGTATTAGGATTGGGACTCCAGCCATCACTGCTCGTGGTTTTAAAGAAGAAGAAGCACGAAAAGTAGCTCACTTAATTATTAAAACGTTAAAATCAAATGGCAATCCAGCTGAATTAGAAGAAGTTAAAAAAGGGGTGGCTGAACTGACAAGTGCTTTCCCATTATACAAGGACTAGTATGGATATTTATATTAAGGAAGTGATTATTCATCAATTCTCTCCTCAAAGTTTAGACCTTCAATTTTCTCAAGAATCTCTAGAATTGTCGCCTCGTATTGATGAATACCTTCGGAAAAAGATCGAAAAAGTTTACTCAGATGATGCTAAAAAAGGTGCTTTCGACTCTGAAAACACCTTTTTCAGTCATATCCAGGATGATTTGATGGACAGCTCTAAAGCTATCAGTCAGCTCTGGTTAGATGCTTTTAAGGAAGCTGAAAATCAAAAGATGAATGATCTGATTTTTATCAACTTTGATAAAGAGGGGCAACCTCACTTCGCTTTTTTACGCTTAGTACTGCGAGATTCCTTAACGGATTTGGGGCAAGAAGAAAATCGGATTCAACTAACTCAAAACCATCTTCCAGGATTTGGGGCTAGCCCAGATGAGGGATTGGTTGTAAATCGGCTGACTGGCCAGTATTTTTTATTGGAAAAACGGATTAAGGCTCAGGGAAGTTTCCTTCATTATTTTTCAGAAAAATTATTAGAGGTGGATTTGGCCCCATCACCTAAGAAATCTATTCAGACAATCGAAAAAACGGCTCAAAAAATTGCAGAAAGTTTTCAAGCTGATGATTTTCAGTTCCAATCAAAACTAAAGTCCTCTCTACATAAAAACTTAGAGGAAAAGCAGGAGTTACGGCCGGAAGATATTGCGAATGATTTATTTCAAGATAATTTAACGGCTCGCCTGACCTTTCTGGATCAGATGAAAGAAGAGGTACCTGAAACAATCCAATTTCAAGAAATTGATAGTCAGCGGCAATTAAAACGGCTAGAAAATCAAAAACTATCTCTTTCCAATGGAATTCAGTTAATTGTGCCGAATCCGGTGTATGAAGATTCTGAATCCGTAGAGTTTATGATGAATGAGGATGGAACCTATTCGATTCTCATCAAAAATATTGATGCCATTGAGAGTCTCTAATGATAAAGCGAATATTTAGTTTTCTACTGCTTTCATTCTTATTCTTGGGAATATGGAAAGGGTGGCAAACCGCACAAACAGTTGCCAAAGTAAGTTCCTACCAACCATTAGTGGAAGAAGCCTTGAAGAAAGAACATTCGACCCTAGATTCGGATTTAATCCTTGCCATTATTTATACTGAAACTAAGGGACAGGGGCAAGATATTATGCAGGCGAGTGAGAGCTTGACTGGTGAGGTGGACTCTCTGACAAATCCACAAGAAAGTATTGAACATGGAGTTAAAACGTTAAATCGTTATTATCTGTATAGTCAATCATTGGGAGTTGATGAGTGGACCTTTGTTCAAGCCTATAATTTTGGTCAAGCCTATATCGATTATGTAGCAGAGAATGGACAGAAGACCAGCCTTGATCTAGCACAGGTCTACTCGCGGGATATCGTTGCACCAAGTTTAGGGAATCATAGTGGTGAAACTTACGCCTACTGGACTCCGATTTCCATTTTCCATGGACATGAACTCTACCGAAATGGCGGCAATTATTTTTATGCAAATCAAGTTCGTCTTAATCTTGATCTGATTCGTTTTTTTAAGCGCTTGACTTAGCTTGATTTACCCATTTTTAGAAAGCTTTTGATACAATAAAAACATGGAGTAAGGGAGAAGAATAGTGACCAAAAAAATAAAGGCAATTTGGGCGCAGGATCAGATGGGGTTGATCGGCCGAGATGGCCAGCTTCCCTGGCGAATCCCAGAGGAATTGGCACATTTTAAATCCACGACGATGGGCCAAGCTATTTTGATGGGTCGTGTTACTTTTGATGGCATGGGGCAGCGTGTATTACCAGGTCGTATAAGTCTCATACTAACAAGAGATAAGAGCTATCGAGTCGATCATCCGGATGTTCTCGTTTTTCATTCCGTTGAGGATGTTCTAGACTGGTATCAAAATCAAGAGCGAGAACTATTCATCATTGGAGGCCGTGAAGTTTTCTGTGTCTTTGAAGATTATCTGGATGAGTTGATTGTTTCAAAGATTCAAGGAATCTTTGAAGGAGATGTTTATTTCCCGACAGAATTTTCTTGGGAGTCTTTTAAGTTGTTAGAGGAATTAGAGCAGGAGACAACTACCACTCCCTTTACTATATATAAATACAGGAGGATAGCATAAGAGATGGAACGCAGTCTATTTGGCCTTTTTACTGCCCTACTCGGAATTGTTTGTGTTTTGTGTGCCTTGCAATCTTTTCAAAAACGACGCTATGGTTTAACAGCATTTTTTATGTTAAACGCCTTTACTAATTTAGTGAATACCATTCACGCAATTTATAATACTTTATTTTAATCTAGGAGTTAGATTTATATATGTCGAAATCGAGATCAAACGAAGTAATGATTTATTGTTCATTCTGTGGTAAGAATCAAGATGAAGTTAAAAAAATCATTGCTGGAAATAATGCATTCATTTGTAATGAGTGCGTTGAATTAGCTCAAGAAATTATTCGAGAAGAGCTAGCTGAAGAAGTTTTAGCAGATTTATCTGAGGTGCCAAAACCACAGGAACTATTAGCTATTTTAAATCACTATGTCATTGGACAAGATCGAGCAAAGCGGGCTTTAGCAGTTGCCGTCTATAATCATTACAAACGGATTAATTTTCATGATAATAGAGATGATGAAACGGATGTTGAGTTGCAAAAATCCAATATCCTCATGATTGGTCCTACAGGGTCTGGTAAGACTTTCCTCGCTCAAACCTTGGCAAGAAGTTTGAATGTTCCATTTGCTATAGCTGATGCGACTGCTTTGACCGAAGCTGGATATGTGGGAGAAGATGTTGAGAATATTCTTCTAAAGTTACTCCAGGCAGCCGATTTCAATATTGAACGAGCTGAGCGTGGAATTATCTATGTTGATGAGATTGATAAGATTGCTAAGAAGAGTGAGAATGTTTCCATCACCCGAGATGTATCAGGGGAAGGGGTTCAGCAAGCCCTTCTAAAAATTATTGAAGGTACCGTTGCGAGTGTTCCCCCTCAAGGTGGACGTAAGCATCCGCAACAAGAGATGATTCAAGTTGATACAAAAAATATTCTCTTTATTGTCGGTGGAGCTTTTGATGGCATTGAAGAAATTGTGAAACAACGTCTTGGAGAAAAGATTATTGGTTTTGGTCACAATAATAAGGCTATCGATGAAAATGGTTCTTACATGCAAGAAATTGTTTCAGAGGATATCCAAAAATTTGGAATTATTCCCGAGTTGATTGGACGTCTACCTGTCTTTGCAGCTTTGGAACCTTTGGAAGTGCAAGATTTGGTAAGAATTCTCAAGGAACCAAGAAATGCTTTGGTTAGACAGTACCAGACCCTTCTCTCATATGATGATGTTGAGCTAGAATTTGAAGATGAAGCACTTGAAGAGATTGCCCGCTTAGCCATTGATCGTAAAACAGGTGCTCGTGGACTTCGCTCCATCATTGAAGAAACTATGATGGATGTCATGTTTGAAGTACCTAGTGAGGAGAATGTTAAGACAGTAAGGATTACCAAAGAAGCTGTTCTTGGTTTGGAAAAACCAATTTTGGAAACAGCTTAATACAGGAAGGTGAATTGAATAGGGCAGAATAGTGCTATGCTACAAAGTCTTATTCGAATCGGACTTCTGACTTATTACCTTAAAATTTTTGAAAAATAGATGATAGGTAGATAAGAATACCAACAAATGATGGTGCCAAGGTTATTTTGTGAATTAAACTAAGAAAAGGCTGGGCTCAAATCCCACCCTTCTCTTTTTATATCGTAAAACCCTTTGGTGCAGTAGCTGATTGCAACATTTGTTCGTGTTTGACACTTCAAATGTTACCTAATCAACTGTAGGGGGAGATGGACTCTTTAGTACTCTCACTTTGAGTTCTTTTCAATCCCCTTTTGTTAAGGAGAAGAAAATGGAATTGAATACACACAATGCAGATTTGTTATTGAGTGCTACAAATAAGAGTCACTATCCTCAAGATCATATTCCTGAAATTGCTATGGCTGGTCGCTCCAATGTCGGGAAGTCTAGCTTTATTAACGGGATACTCAATCGTAAAAACTTAGCTCGAACTTCTAGTAAGCCAGGAAAAACTCAATTATTGAATTTTTTTAATATCGACGATCAGCTACGTTTTGTAGACGTCCCTGGTTACGGCTATGCTAAAGTTTCAAAGAAGGAACGGGAAAAATGGGGAAAAATGATTGAAGAGTACCTAACAAGTCGTGAAAATCTTCAAGCTGTAGTTAGCCTCGTTGACTTTAGGCATGCTCCTTCACAAGATGATGTGCAAATGTACGATTTTCTTAAATATTATGAAATTCCTGTTATCTTGGTGGCGACCAAAGTTGATAAGATTCCCAAAAGTCGTTGGAACAAACATGAAAAAATGATTAAAGATAAGTTAGACTTTGATCCTAGTGATGATTTTGTTTTATTTTCATCTGAAACTAAGTATGGGATCGAACAAGCCTGGGACGCCATTTTATCTAAAATTTAGAACGATTGTATTGAGGTGGAGCCGAACATCCCACCTCTTTTTAGTGGAGCCGAAATTGCTAGTCGATTTGCCAATCGGAGCAATTTTTAGGAGAAAAGATGGTATAATGAAAGATGATTAAAACAAAGGATGAGAAGATGATGACTAGAGAGATGATTCAACAAGAATTAGAGGGAATCGATATTCGCTTTAATTATCCCTTAAAGGAATTTACCTATACTAAGGTAGGTGGACCTGTTGATTATTTGGTCTTTCCACGTAACAAGTATGAGGTGTTGCGAATCGTAAAATTGGCTAATCGAGAAAACATTCCTTGGATGGTTTTAGGAAACTCTAGCAATATTATCATTCGAGATGGTGGAGTTCGAGGATTTGTGATTATGTTTAACCATCTGAATCACATTTCGGTTGATGGTTACATGATTGAAGCAGAGGCTGGAGCAAATCTAATTCAAACAACACATGTTGCCTTACATCATAGCTTGTCAGGTTTTGAATTTGCTTGTGGAATTCCAGGTAGCGTTGGTGGAGCTGTTTTCATGAATGCCGGAGCTTATGGCGGTGAGATTGGTCATGTTTTAGAGTCTTGTACGATTTTGACCAAAGCAGGGGAAATCAAAAAATTAGAAAACCGAGATATGCGTTTTGGCTATCGCCATTCAGCTATTCAAGCGACTGGGGATATTGTAATCTCAGCGAAGTTTTCTCTTAAGCCAGGAGATCATCAGTCGATTGAACAAGAAATGAAGCGATTGACGCATTTAAGGGAGTTGAAACAACCCTTGGAATATCCAAGTTGTGGTTCTGTATTTAAACGTCCACCTGGGCATTTTGCAGGTCAATTAATCTCAGAAGCTCATTTAAAAGGACATCGAATTGGCGGTGTAGAAGTATCAACCAAACATGCTGGTTTCATGGTTAATCGCTATGATGGGACAGCCGCGGATTATGAGCAACTGATTCAAGAAGTTATCGAACGGGTAGAAGAACATGCAGGTGTACACTTAGAGCCTGAGGTTAGAATTATTGGAGACTACGAGTGAAACAACCAATCATTGAATTTCGGCATGTATCCAAAGTCTATGAGGATACGGGAACCCAGGTTTTAAAAGATATTAATTTTGAACTCGAAGAAGGGAAGTTTTACACCCTACTTGGAGCATCAGGTTCGGGAAAATCAACCATTCTGAATATGATTGCCGGTCTATTAGATCCATCATCAGGAGATATCTTCTTAGATGGGAATCGTCTTAACGGTGTTCCTATCAATCAGAGGGATGTTCATACTGTCTTCCAGTCATATGCCTTATTTCCACATATGAATGTGTTTGATAATGTCGCCTTCCCGCTTAAGGTTCGTAAAGTTGATAAGGAAGAAGTTGCTGAACGCGTTCGTCAGGTCTTGAAAATGGTTCAACTATCTGGCTATGAAAAACGCTCGATTCAAAAACTATCTGGGGGACAGAGACAACGGGTTGCGATTGCACGTGCGATTATCAATCAACCTCGTGTCGTTTTACTGGATGAACCTCTGTCTGCTCTTGATTTAAAATTGCGAACAGATATGCAATACGAGCTGCGTGAGCTACAACAACGTTTGGGAATTACCTTTGTCTTTGTCACCCATGATCAAGAAGAGGCCTTGGCCATGAGCGACTGGATTTTTGTGATGAATGAGGGAGAGATCGTTCAGTCTGGTACTCCTGTAGATATCTATGATGAACCTATCAATCATTTTGTAGCGAGCTTTATTGGAGAATCCAATATTCTTCCAGGAACGATGATTGAAGATTATTTGGTTGAATTTAATGGGCAACGATTTGAAGCAGTTGATGGAGGGATGCGTCCTCGTGAATCAGTTGAGGTTGTCATTCGACCAGAAGATTTACGCATCACCTTACCAGAAGAAGGTAAACTTCAGGTAACGGTTGATACACAAGTATTCCGTGGTGTTCATTATGAAATTATTGCCTACGATGAACTTGGTAATGAGTGGATGATTCATTCAACTCGAAAAGCCATTGTGGGAGAAGTCATTGGCTTAGATTTTGAGCCCGAAGATATTCATATTATGCGGTTAAATGAGACCGAGGAAGAATTCGATGCTCGTATTGAAGAGTACGTTGACATGGATGAACAAGAAGCTGGCCTTATCCATGCGATTGAGGAGGAGCGAGATGAAGACAAGAATAACTAATCTCTTTTCGATTCCCTACATTCTGTGGATTTTATTGTTTGTTCTCGCACCCTTAGCTTTAATTGTATTTCAATCTTTTTTTACAATTGACGGCTCTTTCTCCCTAGATAATTTTAAAACGTTTTTTCAAGCTGATAACGCGACCTATTTGAGGATGGGATTCAACTCTATTTTTTATGCTAGTTTGATTACGTTACTAACACTTGTAATTAGTTATCCCATGGCTTATTTTTTAACTCAGCTCAAGCATAAGGAACTTTGGTTATTGCTCATCATACTGCCAACTTGGATTAATCTTCTTTTAAAAGCTTACGCTTTTCTAGGAATTTTTAGCCAAGATGGTGCAGTCAATCAGTTTTTAACATTTATAGGGATTGGCCCGCAACAATTACTCTTTACAGATTTCTCTTTTTTGATAGTCAGCTCTTACATTGAGTTACCTTTTATGATTTTGCCAATTTTTCATGCTCTGGATGAGTTGGATAAATCGGTGATCAATGCTTCTTATGATCTCGGTGGTAGTCGTTGGCAAACGTTTTGGTGGGTAATTTTCCCTATGTCTATGAAAGGAGTTCGTTCAGGCGTTCAAGCGGTTTTCATTCCTAGTCTCAGCCTCTTTATGCTGACTCGTTTGATTGGAGGGAATCGCGTTATTACGCTAGGAACAGCCATCGAGCAACATTTTCTAATCACAGAAAATTGGGGAATGGGATCAACAATCGGAGTTGTTCTAATTTTAGCTATGCTTTTAACAATGTGGTTGACGAGAGAGAGGAAAGAAGTATGAAAAAACTAGCTAACCTCTATTTGTTCATCGTTTTTGCTCTCTTATATCTCCCAATCTTCTATTTGATTTTTTATGCCTTTAATGCAGGTGGAGATATGAATGATTTCACAGGGTTTACCTGGGAACATTTTGCAACTCTTTTTTCAGATGAACGTCTTATTTTGATTTTAGCTCAAACCTTTTTTTTGGCTTTTTTATCCTCGAGTATTGCTACAGTCATTGGTACTTTTGGAGCTATTCTCTTACATAAAGCCAAGAAGCCGATGCAAGGAAGTCTTTTAGGATTCAATAATATCCTTATTGTAGCACCGGATGTTATGACAGGAGCTAGCTTCTTGATTCTCTTTACTCTAATTGGATTTCAGCTTGGTTTTGTTTCAGTGTTACTAAGTCATGTAGCTTTTTCCATTCCAATTGTAGTACTGATGGTTTTGCCTCGTTTGCAAGAAATGAATCAGGATATGATTCATGCAGCCTATGATTTAGGAGCATCGGAAGCTCAAGTTTTACGGGAAATTCTTTTTCCCTATTTGACACCAGCTATTATTGCAGCCTATTTCATGGCCTTTACTTATTCCTTAGATGATTTTGCGGTGACTTTCTTTGTGACAGGAAATGGCTTTACAACTTTGGCTGTTGAAATCTATTCCCGTGCTAGACGGGGGATTTCCCTAGAGATTAACGCTTTATCTACGTTGGTTTTTCTGTTCAGTATTTTATTGGTTATTGGTTTTTATTTCATTTCTAGGCAAAAGGAGGAGGAGCAATGAAGCAACTAATCAGCTTTTTAGTTGGAATTGGCTTAATTCTTCTTACCCTAGGGGCAATGATTCTCCATTTGCAACCTAAGGATAGTCAAGATCAAAAAAGTACTTTAGTCATCTACAATTGGGGAGATTACATCGATCCAGATTTGCTTAAGCGTTTTACAAAAGAAACGGGCATTCGCGTTCAGTATGAAACCTTCGATTCCAATGAGGCCATGTATACGAAAGTTAAACAAGGCGGAACAACTTATGATATCGCGATTCCGAGTGAGTATATGATTCAAAAAATGATTCAGGAAGGCTTACTGGAGAAATTAGATTCTAGTAAAATTAAAGGACTCGAACATATTGATCCGTCCTTCCTAAACCAAAGCTTTGATCCTCAGAATACTTACTCCATCCCTTATTTTTGGGGAACTTTAGGAATTGTTTATAATGATCAGATCATTAAGGACCCCCCACAGCATTGGGTTGATTTGTGGAATCCAAATTATAAAAATCAAATTATGCTTATTGATGGCGCACGAGAAGTCATGGGGCTTAGCCTTAATTCTCTTGGTTTCTCCATCAATAGTCAAAAAATGGAAGAATTACAACAAGCAACCGATCATCTGTATCAGTTGACACCTAATATTAAAGCCATTGTTGCTGATGAAATGAAACTATACATGATTCAGAACAATGCTGGAATTGGAGTGACCTTTTCAGGAGAAGCACGACAAATGTTAGATGAAAATGAGCATCTCCACTATGTGGTTCCTCCAGAAGGCTCCAATCTTTGGTTTGATAATATTGTTATTCCGCATACGGTGAAAAATCGCGAGGCTGCTTACGCCTTTATCAATTTTATGTTACAACCGGATGTGGCCTTACAAAATGCAAAATACATTGGCTACTCAACGCCTAATCTGACAGCTCAAGCTGAATTACCAGATGAATTACGTTTAAATCAAGCATTTTATCCATCAGAGGAAGCCAAGCAAAATTTAGAAGTTTACCAAAATCTAGGTCCTAAATGGTTGGGGATCTATAATGATCTTTTCCTACAATTTAAAATGTATCCCAAATAATATTTTGAGAACACTAAGATAAGCGATTGAAATCTAAATTGCTTTTCATAATTTCTAGATAAAACCCCTCAATGAGTTCTGTTCATTGAGGGGTTTTCGAATCTAAAGGTAAGAAATAAAAAACGACCATACTAAGTATGATCGTCATTAAAAATTAGTTACGAACTGCAGATGCAAATTCTTCTTTCGCAAATGCTTCATCAATGATTGCTTTCAATTGGTTAGCAGAAGCTTGCATTTGTTGCAATTCACGGTCATTCAATGGGATGTTTACTGGACGAACAATACCATGTGCACCAACAATCGCTGGTTGACCGATGAAGACATCGTCAATACCGTATTGACCAGCTTGGTAAGTTGAAAGTGGTAGTACAGCATTTTCATCATCCAAGATTGCTTTTGTAATACGAGCTAAGGCAACAGCAATACCATAGAAGGTAGCACCTTTTTTCTCGATGATTGAGTAAGCAGCATCACGAACAGATACGAAGAGGTCAACAAGGCCTTGCTCATCGATATCACGGTTATCTTGCAACCATTGCTCCAATTTCACACCTGCAACGTTAGCGTGTGACCAAACAGCAAATTCAGAATCTCCGTGCTCACCCATGATGTAGGCATGGACAGAGCGAGCATCGATACCGATTTTTTCAGCAAGTGCTTGACGGAAACGAGCAGAATCCAAAGAAGTTCCTGAACCAATAACACGTTCTTTAGGGAAACCTGAGAATTTCCAAGTTGAATAGGTTAGGATATCTACTGGGTTAGCAGCGACCAAGAAGATTCCATTAAAGCCAGAATCTACGATTTGGCTAACAACTTCTTTGTTGATACGCAAGTTTTTCTCAACCAAGTCCAAGCGAGTTTCACCCGGTTTTTGAGGAGCACCAGCAGTCAAAACAACAAGGTCAGCATCATGTGCATCTGCATAATCAGCAGCGTAGATTTTCTTAGGCGAAGTGAAGGCCAAAGCATGGCTCAAGTCTTCCGCATCTCCTTGAGTTTTTTCTTTAAAGATATCTACAATACCTAATTCTTGTGCAATACCTTGAGTAACCAATGCGAAAGCGTATGATGAACCTACAGCACCGTCACCAACAAGGATAACCTTTTTGTGTTGTTTAGTAGCAGTCATTATCTAAACATCTCCTTTTCTTTTTAAAGAGAGTTATCTCTCTCACAATGTTCATTCTACCACCCTAAAAGCATTTTGTCGATAGGAATAGAAAATGTAAACGTTTAACTACTTATTTTTTTGTGAAAAATGAGCAGAATTATTGGAAGCGGATACAAAAGATGTTATAATGTAATAGAGGTTAGTTAAGAAAACTAACTCCATAAAAAAAGCTGATTCAAACTAAGGAGGATTTGCTATGGTTTTCAAAACAAGTAATGCAGAAGGGCCTATTGATTTTATTAACACTTATGACTTAGAACCAATGGCTCAAAAGGTTATTCCTAAAGCGGCATTTGGCTATATCGCCAGTGGAGCAGAAGATACATTTACTCTTCGGGAAAATATCCGGGCATTTAACCATAAGCTAATTGTACCCCACACGTTGATGAATGTTGAAAATCCATCAACTGAAGTAGAGATTTACGGAGATAAATTGACTTCTCCAATTATCATGGCGCCTGTTGCGGCACATAAACTTGCTAATGAGCAAGGTGAGGTTGCTACAGCAAAAGGTGTTCATGAGTTCGGATCTCTTTATACAACTAGTTCTTATTCAACAACAGACCTACCTGAGATTACTCAGGCATTGAATGGTAGTCCACAGTGGTTCCAATTCTACTTCAGTAAAGATGACGGTATTAACCGTCACATTATGGACCGTGTGAAAGAACAAGGTTATAAAGCAATTGTACTAACGGCAGATGCTACAGTAGGCGGAAACCGTGAGGTGGATAAACGTAATGGATTTGTATTCCCAGTTGGTATGCCAATTGTTGAAGAGTACCTTCCAGATGGTGCTGGTAAGACAATGGACTTTGTCTACGAATCAGCTAAACAAAAATTATCTCCTCGTGACGTTGAATTTATCGCAGAATATTCAGGTCTTCCTGTCTATGTAAAAGGACCTCAATGTAAAGAAGATGTGGAACGTTCTCTTGGTGCTGGAGCTTCTGGTATTTGGGTAACCAACCATGGAGGACGCCAAATTGATGGTGGACCAGCAGCGTTTGATTCTCTTCAAGAAGTTGCAGAAGCTGTTGATAAACGTGTTCCAATTGTATTTGACTCTGGTGTTCGTCGTGGTCAACATGTCTTTAAAGCATTGGCATCAGGTGCAGATCTTGTTGCGATTGGACGTCCGGTTATTTACGGATTGAGCCTTGGAGGAAGTGTTGGGGTTCGTCAAGTCTTTGAACACTTGAATAGTGAATTGAAGACTGTTATGCAATTAGCTGGAGCACAGACTATTGAGGATGTGAAGAAAACAAACTTGCGTCATAACCCATACAACCCAAGTTTCCCAGTAGATTCACGTGATCTAAAATTGTATTAATCTTTGAAGCGGCTGTAAAACAGCCGCTTTTTTATTATGGCTTCAAGCCAGTTTTTCTCGAAGAGAAAAACAGAAAAACCACCAGCTATGCTGGTGGCTGACAAGGCTTTGAGCTTCCATTTCTTTTTCCTGATATAATCTAATTGTTCAGGTTAGACAAAGGAGGAAAAAGAAATGGCTAAAACCAGTTACAGTCTATCACATACCAAATGGATGTGCAAATATCATATAGTTTTTACACCAAAGTATAGAAGAAAAGCTATCTATTACAAAGTTAGAAAAGATTTAGTTGAAATATTACGTCATCTTTGTCAATATAAAGGCATGGAAATAATTGAAGGACATATGATGCCAGATCATGTTCATATGCTTGTCTTGATACCACCAAAACTTTCGATTTCCGATTTCATGGGTTATTTAAAGAGTAAGAGTGCTTTGATGATATTTGAT